>NZ_JBEZBN010000003.1:0-191428 GCF_040647115.1 Streptomyces sp. NPDC044571 | reverse complement strand
CCGCCAACGGCCACCCCGCTTGGGCGTCCGGTCCGGAAGCAACGGCTCGATCCGCGCCCACTGCGCATCAGTCAACGGCACACCCGGACCAACGATCAACTGATCCAAACGAAACTGCCTAGCCGGGCCATAAGTAGCGTGTGACCGGTGAGCACGGACTTTCAGAAGGCGCGGGCCGCGCTCGGGGCCAGGCTTCGGGACCTGCGGGTCTCGGGCCCTGCGGGTCGGCTCACCGGTACACAGCTGGCGGAGCTGCTCGGCTGGACGCACTCCAAGGTCTACAAACTGGAGAACGGGCGGCAGACCGCGACGGCCGACGACCTGCGGGCCTGGGCGGAAGCGACCGGCAGCCCGGATGTCGCCGATGAACTGCATGCGCGGCTCAAGGGCTTCGAATCCCACATCCGCTCGTGGCGCCGCCAACTGGCCTCCGGACATCGCCCGGTGCAGGACGCGATCACCGCCGAGCACGCCCGTACCACCACCTTGCGCATCTGGGAGAACTGCCTCGTCGCGGGCATGCTCCAGACCGCCGACTACGCCCGGGCCGTTTTCACCCGGCACGCCGAACTCATGCAGTCGCCCCGGGACACCGAGGACGCGGTGCGCGCGCGGGTACGTCGCCAGGAAGCGCTGTACGACTCCGGTAAGCGGCACCAGATCATGATGTGGGAGGGGGCGCTGCACGCCCTGGTGTGTCCCCCGTCGGTCCTCGCGGCGCAGCTCGACAGGCTGCTGAGCGTCATCGGCCTCGACACGGTCGAGCTGGGCATCATTCCGTTCTCGAACCCTTTGAAGATCCACCCGGGCAACGGTTTCTGGATCTACGACGAGCGGCTCGTGGTCGTGGAGGACTGGCATGCGGAGCTGTGGCTCGATGACGCCGACAGCATCGCAACCTACGACCGGGCCTGGAACGCGCTCCGCGCGTCCGCCGTCCACGGGGCCGACGCCCAGCGGGTGATCAGTGCCGCGCGCCGGGCGCTGTGACCGTAGCGTCGCGTCCTGTCACGGTGGCGTGGGTCTCGGATGGTGCGACAAAGCGGCCTCCGCCGCCACCGGTAGAATCGACAAAACAGCCACCCTCTTCCGCCGGAAGGCCGCCCCCGTGCCAGAAGCACCCTCCGCCGCCCACGACAGCGCCGCCCCGGACACGGTTCTCGTCGTCGACTTCGGCGCCCAGTACGCCCAGCTCATCGCCCGCCGCGTCCGCGAGGCACGGGTCTACAGCGAGATCGTGCCCAGCACGATGCCCGTGGCCGAGATGCTGGCCAAGGACCCCAAGGCGATCATCCTCTCCGGCGGCCCGTCCTCCGTCTACGAAGAGGGCGCCCCGCAGCTCGACCGCGCGATCTTCGAGGCCGGCGTCCCCGTCTTCGGCATGTGCTACGGCTTCCAGCTGATGGCGACGGCCCTCGGCGGCACCGTCGACAACACCGGTGCCCGCGAGTACGGCCGTACGCCGCTCGCCGTCTCCAAGTCGGGCTCCACCCTCTTCGAGGGCACCCCCGAGAACCAGTCGGTGTGGATGTCGCATGGCGACGCCTGCTCCGCCGCCCCGGAGGGCTTCACCGTCACCGCGTCGACGAACGTCGTCCCGGTCGCGGCCTTCGAGAACGACGAGAAGAAGCTGTACGGCGTGCAGTACCACCCCGAGGTGATGCACTCCACGCACGGCCAGCAGGTGCTGGAGCACTTCCTCTACCGCGGCGCCGGCCTGGCCCCGACCTGGACCACCGGCAACATCGTCGAGGAGCAGATCGAGGCCATCCGCCAGCAGGTCGGCGACAAGCGCGCCATCTGCGGCCTCTCCGGCGGCGTGGACTCCGCGGTCGCCGCGGCCCTCGTACAGAAGGCCATCGGCCCGCAGCTGACCTGCGTGTACGTGGACCACGGCCTGATGCGCAAGGGCGAGACCGAGCAGGTCGAGAAGGACTTCGTCGCCGCGACCGGCGTGCAGCTGAAGGTCGTCGACGCGCAGGAGCGCTTCCTGAACGCGCTCGCCGGCGTCTCCGACCCCGAGACCAAGCGGAAGATCATCGGCCGCGAGTTCATCCGCGTCTTCGAGCAGGCCCAGGCCGAGATCATCGCCGAGGCCGAGGGCGGCCCGGACGTGGCCTTCCTGGTGCAGGGCACCCTCTACCCGGACGTCGTCGAGTCCGGCGGCGGCACCGGCACCGCGAACATCAAGTCCCACCACAACGTGGGCGGCCTCCCCGAGGACATCGAGTTCGAGCTCATCGAGCCGCTGCGCCAGCTGTTCAAGGACGAGGTCCGGATGGTCGGCCAAGAGCTCGGCCTCCCGGACGAGATCGTCCAGCGCCAGCCCTTCCCGGGCCCCGGCCTCGGCATCCGCATCGTCGGCGAGGTCACCAAGGAGCGCCTGGACCTGCTGCGCGAGGCCGACGCCATCGCCCGCCACGAGCTCACCGCGGCCGGCCTGGACCGCGAGATCTGGCAGTGCCCGGTCGTGCTCCTCGCAGACGTCCGCAGCGTCGGCGTGCAGGGCGACGGCCGCACCTACGGCCACCCGATCGTGCTGCGCCCGGTGTCCTCCGAGGACGCGATGACGGCGGACTGGACGCGCATGCCGTACGAGGTGCTCGCGCGGATCTCCACCCGCATCACCAACGAGGTCAAGGACGTCAACCGCGTGGTCCTGGACTGCACGAGCAAGCCCCCGGGCACCATCGAGTGGGAGTAGGACTCCCCGCTCACCGCAGCTGACGAAGCCGCCGCTCCCGGGCAGGGGAGCGGCGGCTTCGCCGCGTGTATGGCCACTTCGGGCGCGCGCCGGTACCTTGCGCCGCGACCGAAGGAGGGATCATGGCCGAGCGACCCGCACCCGTGCCCGTGGAGCGGCTGGGTTTCGAGCTGCCGCCGGTGCACGAGGACCCCGCCGAGGAGCGCGCGTACCGCAAGGAGCGCCTCGCGCTGGCGCTGCGGCTGCTGGGTCGGCTGGGGTACGAGGACGGGGTGGACGGGCACGTCAGCGCCCGCGACCCGGAGTTCGAGGACTGCTACTGGGTGAACCCCTTCGGGCAGCCCTTCGGCGCCCTGGCCGCCGAGGACCTGCTCCTGGTCGACGGGGACGGGCGGGTGCTGCACGGAGAGCGGCGGGTCAACGGGCTCGCCTTCGCCGTGCACGCGGCCGTGCACCGGGCCCGCCCCCGGGCGGTGGCCGTGGTGCGCACGTACGGCCCCTACGGCCGGGCACTGGCCGCGCTCGGCGAGCTGCTCGCCCCGGTCAGCCCGCAGGCCTGCGCCTTCTACGAGGACCACGCCCTCCTGGACGGGTACGCCGCAGCCGAGGACGCCGACCGGATCGCCCGGGCGCTCGGCCCGTACAAGGCGCTGGTCCTGCGCCACCACGGGCTGCTGACCGTCGGGGACTCGGTGGACGCGGCCGCCTGGTGGTTCGTCGCGGCGGAGCGCGCCGCGCAGGTGCAGCTGATCGCTCGGGCCGCAGGGAAGCCGGCGCTGATCGACCACCGCGGGGCGGCCGCCGCGCGGGAGCGGTTCGGGACCGATCTCGCCGCGTGGGTCAACTACCAGCCGCTGTCCCGGCAGGTGGCGTCAACATCATGAACCGTTAATCACCTGCTCTGACATCGTGCGCAATCCGGAGCACTGCCCCAGTGGTGCACAATTCGCTGGCATCGCACCGAAGTTCAGAGAGGCGGCACGCACGTGGCTGTCCAAGAGATGTCCCGAAGCACCCACGGCGGCTCCTGCACCTGCGACGACTGCCCGCACGGCGCACAGGAGGGGCACCGGCGCGCGGTCGCCGCGTTCCTGGAGAAGCGGGACGAGTTCGCCGCCGGGCAGGGGCTGCCGGCCGCTGTGGCCCGCTCCGCGGGCGCGTCCCGGCAGTGGGTCTCCGACGAGCTGACCCTGTCGGCCCGTACGGTGGCCGACCGGGGCAGGGAGGCCGGCAACTCCTGGCTGTACCTGTTCTCGCGACGGGCCGTCCTCGCCGTGTGGATCGCCGCCGGGATGCTGCTGCTGGTGCAGGTCGGCACCGCGCTCGGCACCGGCTGGTCCACCACCCGCACCGCCGGGCTGCTGGCCGCGGTGGTCCTGGCCGTGCTGCTGACCGTCGCCGCCCGGGCCCAGTCGCTGCGCGGCGGGCTGCTGGCGCCGCTGGTGGGGGAGGACAACCGGCTGTCCACCTCGAAGGCGGTGCCGAGCGCCTGGGTGGTGCTGACCGCGTTCGCCGCGCTGCTGCCCGCGCTGCGGCTGGCCGCCTCCTCGCCGGGCCCGGAGCGGCAGGCGCTGTACGCGGGGCTCTCGCTCGGGCGGGCGCTGCCGCTGCTGGCGGTGGTCGCGCTGACCTCGGCGGTGGCGGTCCTGGTGCGCCGGGTGGTGGCCGTCCGGATCATGGCCCAGCGGTTGCAGAAGCTGCCCGCGGACCGGCCGCGCGGGGTGGACCTGCTGACGGACGATGCGGGCCGGGGAAGCTTCCCCGACGCACAGTACGTGCTGGTCTCCACCGTGGTGCTGGCCTTCGCGGCGGTGTCCCTGGCCCGCTTCCCCGACCGGCTGCCGCGGCTGCCGTGGGCGCTGGCCCTGCTGGTGGCCCTGTCGGCGGCCGTGTACCTGGCGGCGAAGTTCGCGGAGGTGACCCGTCCGCTGGTGCTGTCGGTGGTCCGCAGACGCGAGCCCGGCGATCTGGACGCGGCGATCCGGCCGGGGGACGACATCGAGATCCGGGGCGTGGGGTTCGTACCGCCGGGCGCGCAGACGCCGGAGATGCTGGCCCGGCTCGTGGTCCGCATCGGCGCGGTGCACGTGCACGTGCCGCTGGTCCCGGTGGCGGGCGGATTCACCAACCCCTCCGACGCGGTGCTGACGGTGCCGGTCCCGGCGGAAGTGGAACCGGGGCGCATCGAGATCCAGGTGGTCACCGCTGCCGGGGTGGAATCCAACCGCTGCACCATCGACGTGGCCGAGTGAACGGGGTACACATGGGGCGTGAACCGAACAGATGTGTCCGCCGGTGACGTCGGCGACGTCCCCCGCGGCCCTGCCCATGCCGCCCGCGGAGCCACTCCCGGGCTGCGGGAACGGGCCGCCCGGTACGCGCTGCTGCCGCTGCGGGTCTTCCTCGGCGTGACGTTCGTCTACGCGGGTCTGGACAAGCTGACCGACTCCGGGTTCCTGTCCGCTTCCGGCAACGGCTCGATCGGCGAGCTGATGCGCGGCGTGCGCGACACCTCCGCCGTCCCCGTCCTCGTGGACTGGGCCCTGCTCTCTCCCGTCGGCTTCGCCGTGCTGCTGGCCATCGGGGAGATCGCGGTGGGCCTGGGGGTGCTGGTGGGCCTGCTGACCCGGGTCGCGGCCACCGGAGGGGCGCTGATCTCGCTCAGCCTGTGGCTCACGGTGTCCTGGCAGGTGTCCCCGTACTACTACGGCAACGACCTGGCCTACCTGATGGCGTGGATCCCGCTGATCCTGGCCGGGGCGCCCTATCTGTCGCTGGACTCGCTGATCCGGTCGCGCCGGTCGCGGCGCACGGCGTAGGTCACCATCCCCACCAGGGCCGAGAGGGCCAGCCCGCCCGCCGCCATCGGGACGACCAGGAACCAGGGCAGGTCCGCCTCGCCGGTCGCGTCGAGCAGGTAGAGCACGCCCGCGGCCAGCAGGACCAGGCCTGCCAGGAGCCGTCCCGGCTGGAACTCATGACGCCGCACGGGCCACCTCCACCTGTCCCACACCCGCGCTCAGGTGCAGCTCGATCGTGCCGCCGGCCTCGGTGCCGGGCAGCGGCTTGAGGGTCTGCTGCTGGGTTTCGCCGTCGCTCTTGATGCGTACGTCCTGGCTGCTGTCCCCGGGCATCCGGATGTCGCCCAGCTCGACCGAGACGTCGGCCTGCGCGGTGACCTCCCGCGGCACCACCACCTTGAGCCGGCCCGCCTCGATCGTCGCGCGGACCGTCAGCGTGGTGCCCTTGGGCACGTCCAGCCGGCTCAGGTCCAGCGTGGCGAGCCCGGTGCCCGAGGAGTACACCGGCCGTACGTCGGCCACCGCGGCCGGCCGCCACCGCACGTCGTGCCAGTCGGTGCCGATCTCGCGGGGCAGCGCGGACGCCACCGCCAGCAGCCCGGCGGTGAGCAGGGCCAGCAGGACGGTGCCGAAGCCGGTGCGGCCCTTGACCGAGCTGACCGCAAGACCGAGACCGAAGACGGCCAGCGCCGAGGCCAGACCGATCTGCAGGGCGTACGAGAGGGTGCTGCCCTGCCACACCGAGGCGCAGGCGACGCCCCCGCCCAGCACGGCCAGGACGAACACCCGGCCGCCGATGCCGCCGCGCGGCGCGCGGGCCGCGGCGGCTGCCGGCGCCGCCCGGCCCCGGCCGCCGCCGCCCGCGGTGTCCGCCGCGACCGCGTCGGCCGAGTCGTCCGGCCCCCACAGGTAGCCGCTGGACCCGACCGGCCCGGTGGTGCCGTCCTTGACCAGCGGATCACGCCACCAGGACGGGCCGGCGACGGTGGGCGGAGCCTGGGTCTCCGGCGGGGCCGGGCGGTGCGCGGCCTGGGGTTCCGCCTCGGGGGGCCCGGCGTGGCGGCGGCGCTGCGACCAGTACGCGGCCCCGCCGAGCGCCAGGACCACCAGCACGGAGAACGCCGCGAGCCCGCCGTTGTCCAGCATCGACAGGAACAGCGCGCAGCCCACCAGGGCCGCGAAGACCGCGGCCAGGGTGGCACCCTCGACCCGGCCGGTCAGCAGCTTCTTCGCCTCGCTGTCCTCCTCGCCGTCCACCGGCAGCAGCAGCCACGCGAACCCGTAGAAGATCAGCCCCACCCCGCCGGTGACCGCGAGGACACCGAGCACGATCCGGAAGATCACCGGGTCCAGGTCGAAGTACCGGCCGAGGCCGCCGCACACACCTGCGAGGACCTTGTCGCGCTTGCTGCGGCGCAGGGGCGGGCGCTCGGCGGTCCGCTCGACGACGGGCGCGGCGGGCGCGGCGGCAGCCCCGGCAGCCGGGTCGCCCGGCGAGGAGTCGTGCGTGGTCATGGGTCCATGGTGACGGGCCGCCACGCCCCGCGGCACCCGGCCCGACCCTGGTGCAACCCTGATATCCCCCCGGTCGAACTGGGGGGATGCCCTGATGCCCGGGGCCCCGCCACGTGTGACCATCGGTGCCATGCCCGCAGCCGCCGCCCTCCGCACCCCGCACCCCCCCGAGTCCGACGACGTCCCCGTGCGCAGGCTCTACCGCAGCGCCGACGGCCGGATGCTCGGCGGAGTCGCGCGCGGACTCGCCGGGCACCTGGGACTGCCGGTCGTCTGGGTCCGGCTCGCCTTCCTCGGCCTGTTCCTGTGGGGCGACGGGCTCGGCGTGCTGCTGTACGCCGCGTTCTGGGTCTTCGTACCGCTCGGGGTGGGCGGCCGCACCGCGCACCGCCCCTTCTTCGAGACCCTCCCCGACGGCAGCCGGCGCCTGCGCAAACCCGAGAAGGGGCAGATCACCGCGCTCGTCGCCCTGTGCATCGGCGCGGGGATCTTCGTCTCCAAGGTCCAGGTCGGCGGCACGTCCGGCCGCTACGTGTGGCCGACGCTGCTGGTCGGCGCCGGTGTGGTCCTCGTATGGCGGCAGGCCGACAATGCCCGCCGCGCCCACTGGGGCGAGGTCGCCGGGCGCAACCGGCGCTGGCTGCAACTGGCCCGGGGCCTCGCCGGCGTCGCGCTGGTCGGGGTGGGGCTGACCGTCTTCCTCGTCGTACGGGGCTCGGCCGCGCAGCTCGGGAACGTGCTGACCGCCACCCTCGCCGTGCTCGTCGGCGTCGCCCTGCTCGCCGGACCCTGGCTGATCCGGATGACCCAGGACCTCTCCGAGGAACGCCTGATGCGCATCCGCGCCCAGGAGCGCGCCGAGGTCGCCGCCCACGTCCACGACTCGGTGCTGCACACCCTCACCCTGATCCAGCGCAATGCGGAGGACGTGGGCGAGGTACGCCGTCTCGCGCGGGCCCAGGAGCGCGAGCTGCGCAACTGGCTCTACAAGCCCGAGGGCACCGGCAAGGACGAGGCCGAGGAACCGGCCACCCTCGCCGAGGCGGTGAAGAAGACCGCGGCCGAGGTGGAGGACCACCACGGGGTCCCGATCGAGGTCGTCGTCGTCGGCGACTGCCCGCTCGACGAGAAGCTGGGCGCACAGATCCAGGCCGCGCGCGAGGCGATGGTCAACGCCGCCAAGTACGGTGGCGAGGCAGGGGCGGTGCAGGTGTACGCCGAGGTGGAGGGACAGACGGTGTTCGTGTCCGTACGGGACCACGGGCCGGGCTTCGACATCGACGCGGTACCGGACGACCGCATGGGCGTACGAGAATCGATCATCGGCCGGATGCAGCGCAACGGCGGAACCGCAGTGCTGCGGCCCGCACCCGACGGCGGCACGGTGGTCGAGCTGGAGATGGAGAGGGCGGCGAAGGCAGCATGACCGAAGAGACCGGTACCGGGGCAGGGGCGGCGACCAGGCACGCGCGGGTGGTGCTCGTCGACGACCACCGGATGTTCCGCACGGGCGTCCAGGCCGAGATCGGCGACACGGCCCGGACCGGCGTCGAGGTCGTCGGGGAGGCCGCCGACGTCGACCAGGCCGTCACCGTCATCACCGCCACGCGGCCCGAAGTGGTCCTCCTCGACGTGCACCTGCCCGGCGGCGGCGGGGTCGAGGTGCTGCGGCGCTGCGCCCCGCTGATGACGGGGGAGCAGCCGGTGCGCTTCCTGGCCCTGTCGGTGTCGGACGCCGCCGAGGACGTCATCGGCGTCATCCGCGGCGGCGCCCGGGGCTACGTCACCAAGACCATCACCGGGACCGACCTGGTGGACTCGGTCTTCCGCGTGCAGGACGGGGACGCGGTGTTCTCGCCGCGGCTGGCGGGCTTCGTGCTCGACGCGTTCGCCTCGACCGACGCGCCGCCGGTCGACGAGGACCTGGACCGCCTCACGCAGCGCGAGCGCGAGGTGCTGCGGCTGATCGCGCGCGGGTACGCGTACAAAGAGATCGCCAAGCAGCTGTTCATCTCCGTGAAGACAGTCGAATCCCACGTCTCGGCCGTGCTGCGCAAGCTCCAGCTGTCGAACCGGCACGAGCTGACCCGCTGGGCGACGGCGCGCCGCCTGGTCTGAGACCGTGGGGTCCGAGCCCGTGTGATCCACGCCGCAGCGGGCGGGGGCAACCGGAGGGGGCCGCGCCGCCCTCTTGGGTGGCGTGATGAGCTTGACGGGGACCCCCCTCTTCGCGACGGCGATCGCCCTCACGGCGATCGCCGTCGTCCTGCCGCTGGCCGTGTGGAGCAAGGTGCGCGGCCCCGCCGTCGTACGCGTCGCGACGCGCGCGTCGATGCTGGTCTTCGCCCAGGCCACCGCCATCGCCCTGGTCTTCCTCGGACTCAACCGGGACATGAACTTCTACGCCGGCTGGGGCGACCTCTTCGGGACCGGCTCGTACGTCACGGCCGCCCCCGACCTCGGCCCGGACGGGCTCGGCGGCAAGAAGGCCGAGCAGGTCAAAGAGGCCCCGAAGGTGGTCCAGCACTTCGAGCCCGTGGAAGGCCTCGGCGGCCGGGTCAAGAAGACCGAGCTCGACGGCAAGATCTCGGGGGTCAAGGGCGACGTCATGGTGTGGCTGCCGCCGCAGTACGACGACCCGGCCTACAAGGACAAGAAGTTCCCCGTCGTCGAGCTGATCCCGGGGATACCCGGAACGGGCAAGTCCTGGTTCCAGGGGCTCAAGGCGCACGAGGTGCTGGAGCCGCTGATGAAGAGCGGCAAGGTGCAGCCGTTCATCCTGGTCTCGCCGCGCGCCATGCTGCTCGGCAACGCCGACACCGGCTGCGCCAACCTCACCGGCAAGGTCAACGCCGACAGCTGGTTCAGCGTCGACGTCCGCAAGATGGTCACCGACAACTTCCGCACCTCCGGAGAGGCCCGCACCTGGGGCGTGGCCGGCTACTCGGCCGGCGCGTACTGCGCCGCCAAGCTGGCGATCCTGCACCCCGACCGCTACAGCGCGGCCGTCTCGCTGTCCGGCTACAACGACCCCGGCCAGGAGCCCAGCTCGCTGGTGGCCCAGGACCCGGAGCTGCGCCGCACCCACAACCTGAAGGCCCTGCTGAAGGCGGCGCCCACGCCGCCGCCGGTCGCGCTGTGGATGTCGGGAGCCGAACAGGACGGCTACCTGTCCGGCACCGACCTCAAGGCACTCGCGCAGAGCCCGACGGTGGTGCACGCCGAGAAGGTCGCCGGCGGCCACAACCTCGACTCGTGGTCGAAGCAGCTGCCGCAGACCTTCGGGTGGTTGAGCACGCAAGTGAAAATGCCGTAGCCGGAGGGAACCCGCCGACTGGCAGGGGTGGCGGCGATCGGTGACGATGGAGTTGTCCCGTGAAGTCATGCCGTTTGTGTGGTGAGCCGTCACCGGCCGCCGGGACGGAGAGACATGTCGGGTGCCGTCATCATCGTCATCGTCATCGCCCTCGTGTGGATCATCTGGTTGTGGTGGGCGTCCCGTCGCCATAAGCCCGAGAGCCGCCCCCTGGTCGTCGAGGAGAACATTCCGGCGTTCCAGGTCGTGGCACTGGGGCTGCAGGGCTCCGGCAAGACCCTGCTGCTGGCGAGCATGTACCACCGGCTCCAGACACCGGCAGGCCAGAGCTACTTCCTCACCGCGTCGCACGAAGACGTCCTGCAACTCAACCAGTGGTTCAGCCAGATGGCGGACACCGCGTCGGCGGACAGCTGGCCGCCCGGAACGACGAAAGGTGAATCACGGCATTTTTCGTTCATCGCCAAAACGCGTACGCCCGAAGGATTTCGCCCCATCCTTGAGCTGAAGTACCTGGAGTACGCGGGAGAACTCCTCACCGAGCCGCAGGCTCCCGGATCGACCGTCCAGCAAGACCTGTTCGAGCACATCCACGGGGCCGACGCGCTGCTCGGGATCATCGACGGCAACCACATCCGGCAGCATCTGGACGGTGTTCCCACGGGTCTGATGCGTCTGGAGCAGACCCTGGACGCCCTGGTGCCGGCCATGATCGAGGCGACCTGCCCGGTCAGCTTCGTCATCACCAAATGGGACCTGCTGACGGGTTTGCACCCCGACGAGAGCACCCGGTTGGAGCTCGTGCACGACCTGTTGACGTCCAACGACCACTTCCGGTCGCTGGTGAAGATCCACGGCTCCACCCGGGTGGTCCGCCTCATCCCCGTCAGCGCGCTGGGTCCGGGATTCGCGACGGTCGACTCCACCGGAAGGATCGTCAAAGTCCCTCACGGGACGCTGCACCCCACCCGCGTGGACGTTCCGCTGTCGGCCGTGGTGCCCGACCTGTTCGACCAGGTCGAAGCCCGACTCGACCGGGAGGCCCGCTCGGCCTTCTACGACGAGGTGCGCCAACGCAGCCGGCTGACCCCGATGGAGGCGATCGCCTCCATGGGCACCTTCGCCGGCAAGGCGGCGGGCCAGGCCGTGGTCGCGGCGTTCGGCCCCTCCGCGGCCACACTGACGGGGAACGCCCTGATGAGCCTCTTCCTCGACTCCCACCGAAGGGCGCGCCAGCAGTCGCACGACCGGCTCGACCAGGAGCTGAGCCAGGCCGAGCAGAGCATCGAAGCCCTTCGAGAAGCGCGGCGGCGGGTCATCGAGGACATGCGCCGCAAAGTCGCGGTCCTGGAAGACCAGTTGCCCCACTCCAGGCTGTCCTGACATGGCCGGCCCCTCATCCCCCCGGCGGGGGTGGCCGTTCCTCGTCGCCCGTGGCCGCTACCACGGCTACCGGACCCTGCTCGCCCCCGACGTCCTGCTCGCCGCGCGCGACTACGGAGTGCTGGACGATTCCCTGGTACCGAGCACGGTGGAGGACCAGGCACAGGTCATGCAGGTGGTCACCGCAGGCGGACGCCCGCTCACCGTCGTGCACGCTACGCACCGGGTCACCGCGGCCGACGTCGCGGAGCCGGGAACCGAAGCCCTCGACCGGCCACCACGCGACGAGTACGGCCGCCCCCTCGCCTTGATGTACGGGTACGTCTGCGAGGGCGGCGGGGACGTCGCACCGCAACAGGCTGATCTGGCCTTCTGCCGGGAGACCGCGCTCGGCGTCTACCGGCGGTTCCTCGGGGACGAGGAGGGCTTCGCGGTCGAGCCCGGGCCGGCGTTTCCCCTGCGATCGGCCGTAGCCGTGAGCCCGGGCGTCGGGGGGGAAGGCCCCCGGCACGCGCCGACCCGGTCCACCCGGTTCGGGCCCCCTCCGGGCAGGCGGTTGATCGCCGCTGCGATCCTGGCGGCCGTCGTGATCCTGGTCTACGTGGTGTGGGCCGTCATCACTCCGCCGCCGCCACCGGGGCCCACCCCCACGCCGACTCCGACTTCCACATCCACGACGCCGGAGCCACAGCACTCCTGTCCCTCGCCCGACGTCTTCCTGCCCACCTGTCCCCCCGGCCCGTACGACCCGTACGGCGGCTACGGCGACCCGTACGGCGGCTACGGCGACCGGGACGAGCGCGGCGACCACGGCGAGCGCGGCGACTGAGCCGGGACTACGCAGGGCGGGACGCGCCCGCCCAGGGCATGGAGTCGATCGGGGCCACCCGGACAGTCGAGCCGGGGCGGGGGGCGTGGATCATCTGGCCGTTGCCGATGTACAGGCCGACGTGGGTGACACCGGAATAGAAGAACACCAGGTCACCGGGGGCGAGCTGATCGCGGGAGACCCGGTGGCCCGCGTTGATCTGGGTGTAGGTGGTGCGGGGCAGCGAGACCCCGGCCGAGCGCCAGGCCGCCTGGGTCAGGCCCGAGCAGTCGAAGGAGCCCGGTCCCGTCGCGCCCCACACGTACGGCTTGCCGATCGCCCCGTACGCGAAGGCCACCGCACGGGCGGCGCGCGAGCTGTCGGCAGGCGGGGCCGGGGTCGCGGCGTGCGGGCCCGCGGGGGTGGCGGCCGGGGCCGGCCCCGCGGTCCGGGCCTCGTACGCGGCGCGCTCCTCGGCCGTGAGCCGGGCCAGCAGCCGCTTGGCGGTGCTCAGCTTGCCCTCGATGACGGCTTTGGCCTCGGCGATCTCGCGCTCGCGGGTGCGGAGCTCGGCGAGCCGCCCGGCGGCCTTGTCGCGCAGCTGCCCGACCTCGTCGAGCCGGCGGCGTACGGCGGAGACCTCGGCGGCGTTGCGGTCCCCGGCCCGGGTGAGGAACGAGGCCCGGTCGAGGTAGTCCTGCGGATCGTCGGACGTCGCCAGCTGTACGGCCGGGCCCAGGCCCCCGCTGCGGTACTGGGTCGCGGCCAGCGAGCCGAGGGCGCTGCGAGCGCTGTTGAGCCGGTCGGCCTTGCGGGCCGTCTCGTCGCGCAGGGCGTCCAGCGCGCGCTGCGCCTCGTCGGCCTTCTCCTTCGCCCCGTTGTACCGCTCGGTCGCGGCCTCGGCCTCCTCGTAGAGCCGGTCGACCTCCGCCTTGACCTGGGAGGGGGTCTGCTGCGGGTCGGCCTGCGAGGTGCCTTCGAACGCGGTGGCGGTGGCAGCGCCCGCGAGGGCGAGGGTGGCGGCGGTCCGTACGGTGCCGCCGGAGAGCGGGCGCTGCCTGGGCTTTCGGTGACTGGCCACGAGGGCCTCACGTCCTTCCTCGCTCGGGAGCTCGGTGCTAGGAGGAGGACGCTAGACCCGTAGGTAACGGGCAGATGACGGGATGATCGCAAGTGGTCTGATGCGACCGGATACGGCCGTGTGTGGCGGTTGCGGATCAGCGCCAGAGGACGGCGACAAAGATATTGATCACGGTCAGTCCGCCGACCGCGCCGAACAGCGCCTTCCCCACCCGCTCCTCGTCGCGCTTGACGTAGACCAGGGCGAGGATCACGAAGAGGACGGCGAGCTTCACGCCGATCTTGATGTTGTTGACGTGCCCGCCGTCCATCTCGCGGAAGCCGACCAGCAGCACGCCGGTGACCAGCATGGTCAGCGCGCCGTGCAGCATCGCGGGCACGAAGCGGGCGATACCTGCGCCCATCGCCTTCATCTGGGTCAGGAAGCCACCGAGGAGCGAGGCGATCCCGATGATGTGCAGGCCGACGAAGACGTTGATCAGTACGCTCATGGCTTCGAGCGTACGGGGCCGATTTTCCGGGGGCGGGGCCGGGTGTCGGTCCGGCCCCCTAAACTCGGAAGGCGATGAGCAGCCTCTTTGACGACAGTTTCCTGGCAGACCTCACCCCCTCCGACGAGGTCCCGCCGCCGCCCGAGGAGCACGCCGCCCCGGAGCCGGGCGCCGACGACCTCTTCGGGGGCCGCTTCGACGTGCCCATGAGCGGCGACGCGTACTACCGGGACGGCTCCCCGAAGCCCGTCATCGACCCGGCGACCCTCCTGGACGGGCTGAACGAGCAGCAGCGCGCCGCCGTGGTCCACGCGGGCTCCCCCCTGCTCATCGTGGCCGGCGCGGGCTCCGGCAAGACCCGGGTGCTGACCCACCGGATCGGCCACCTGCTGGCCGCGCGGAACGTCCACCCCGGCCAGATCCTGGCGATCACCTTCACCAACAAGGCCGCCGGAGAGATGAAGGAGCGGGTCGAGGGCCTGGTCGGCCCGCGGGCGAACGCCATGTGGGTGTCCACCTTCCACAGTGCGTGCGTGCGCATCCTGCGCCGCGAGTCGAAGCGGCTCGGTTTCACCTCCTCCTTCTCGATCTACGACGCGGCCGACTCCAAGCGCCTCATGGCGCTCGTCTGCCGCGACCTGGACCTGGACCCGAAGAAGTTCCCGCCCAAGTCCTTCAACGCCAAGATCTCCAACCTGAAGAACGAGCTGATCGACGAGGACGCCTTCGCGGCGCAGGCCGTCGACGGCTTCGAGAAGACCCTCGCCCAGGCGTACGCGATGTACCAGGGCAGGCTGCGCGAGGCGAACGCGCTCGATTTCGACGACATCATCATGACCACCGTCCACCTGCTCCAGGCGTTCCCGGACGTCGCCGAGCACTACCGGCGCCGCTTCCGGCACGTGCTGGTGGACGAGTACCAGGACACCAACCACGCCCAGTACACGCTCGTGCGCGAACTCGTGGGGACGGGCTACCCCGACCTGCCGCCCGCCGAGCTGTGCGTGGTCGGTGACGCCGACCAGTCGATCTACGCCTTCCGCGGCGCCACCATCCGCAACATCCTCCAGTTCGAGGAGGACTACAAGGACGCGACGACGATCCTGCTGGAGCAGAACTACCGCTCCACGCAGACGATCCTGTCCGCGGCCAACGCGGTCATCGAGCGCAACGAGAACCGCCGCGCCAAGAACCTGTGGACCCAGGCCGGCGCGGGCACCGTCATCACCGGCTACGTCGCCGACACCGAGCACGACGAGGCCCAGTTCGTCGCCGACGAGATCGACCGGCTGACGGACGCGGGCGAGGCCAAGGCGGGCGACGTCGCGATCTTCTACCGGACCAACGCGCAGTCGCGTGTGTTCGAGGAGATCTTCATCCGCGTCGGACTCCCCTACAAGGTCGTCGGCGGCGTCCGCTTCTACGAGCGCAAGGAGGTCCGCGACGTCCTCGCCTACCTGCGCGTCCTCGCCAACCCCGAGGACAACGTTCCGCTGCGCCGCATCCTGAACGTGCCCAAGCGCGGCATCGGCGAGCGGGCGGAAGCGATGATCGACGCCCTCGCACTGCGCGAGAAGATCACCTTCCCGCAGGCGCTGCGCCGGGTGGACGAGGCCTTCGGCATGGCCGCCCGCTCGACCAATGCGGTCAAGCGGTTCAACGTGCTGATGGAGGAGCTCCGTACGATCGTGGACTCCGGAGCCGGCCCGGCGGTGGTACTGGAAGCGGTCCTGGAGCGGACCGGCTACCTCGCGGAACTCCAGGCCTCGACCGACCCGCAGGACGAGACGCGGATCGAGAACCTCCAGGAACTCGCCGCGGTGGCGCTCGAATTCGAGCAGGCCCGCGGAGAGGACGCCGGGACAGCAGAGGCTGCCGCCTCGGGCGGCACGCTCGCGGAGTTCCTGGAGCAGGTCGCGCTCGTCGCCGACTCCGACCAGATCCCCGAGGAAGACACCGAGGGCACGGGCGTCATCACGCTGATGACCCTGCACACCGCCAAGGGCCTCGAATTCCCGGTGGTCTTCCTGACCGGCATGGAGGACGGCGTCTTCCCGCACATGCGCGCGCTGGGCCAGACCAAGGAGTTGGAGGAGGAGCGCCGCCTCGCCTACGTCGGCATCACGCGCGCCCGGGAGCGGCTGTACCTGACGCGCTCCGCGATGCGCAGTGCGTGGGGCACCCCCTCGTACAACCCGCCGTCGCGGTTCCTGGAGGAGATCCCGGCCGAGTACCTGCAGTGGAAGCGCACGGGCGCGAAGCAGAAGCCGGCCGGACCGATGCGCGGATCCGGCTACGGTTCGGGCTCCGGCGGGGGCAGGGCCACGTTCGGCACCTCGCCCGAGGCGTTCCTGTCGTCCTCGCGTACCACGTCGGGGCCGTCCGGGTTCGCGACGCGCCGGGCCACCGACAAGCCGGTCGTCGCCCTGTCCGTCGGAGACCGGGTCACGCACGACCAGTTCGGGCTGGGCACGGTCATGGAGGTCAGGGGCGCCGGCGCGGACGCGCAGGCCACCATCGACTTCGGGGACGACAAGCCGAAGCGCCTGCTGCTGCGCTACGCGCCGGTGCAGAAGTTGTAACGGTCCTTCGGGGCAACGGCCGTTGGGGGACAGCGGCCGTTTCGGCCCGGCGCCCTTCGGGGCCCGTGCGGGCCGGTTCTGTCAGGTCGGGTCCAGGCCGTGGCTGCGCAGCCACGGCAGGGGGTCGATCGCCGACCCGCCGCCGGGCCGGACCTCGAAGTGGAGGTGCGGTCCGGTGGAGTTGCCCGAGTTGCCGGAGTACGCGATGACATCGCCGGCCTTGACCTTGCCGGACCGGATCTTGGTGCTGCTGAGGTGGCAGTACCAGGTCTCGGTGCCGTCGGGCGAGGTGACTATGGCCATGTTGCCGTAGGCGCTGTTCCACTGGGTGCGTACGGTGCCGTCGGTGGCGGCCATGACCGGGGTTCCGTAGCCGACCGGGAAGTCGATGCCGGTGTGCACGGACATCCACATGCCGCCGGCCTGGCCGAAGCTGGCGCTGAGGCCGTGCTGGGCGACGGGGATCGCGAACTTGGGGCGGGCCGCTTCCTTCGCCGCCTCCTCCTCCGCCTTCTTCTTGCGTTCCTCGTCCTGCCGCTGGCGCAGGTCGATGCGCTCCTGCGTGCGGCTCGCGCGGTCCGCGAAGTCACCGGCGTCGGCGCTGAGCGCGGCCAGCTGGGTGTCGAGCTTGCTGTTCGCCGCGACCGGCTTCACCGAGGCCGGGTCGGGCGCGGCCATCGTGGTGGTGTCCTCGGTGGCCTTCTCCGTGCCGGTGAGTCCGCCGACCGAGGCGGCCGCGACTCCGGCCACACCCATCACACAGGCGGACGGAACGGCGACGGTGAGGAGGGCGGAACGCTTCGCCGGGGTTCGGCGGCGGCTGCTGCCGGCAGACCTGGCGCCGGATGCGGCTGCGGCCTTGGCTCCGCCCTTGGCTGCGCCCTTGGCTCCGCCCTTGGCTCCGGCGCGGCGCGAGGGGCGCGGGGCAGCGGGTGCGTCCGGCGCGGCCGGTGTGACGGGCATCGCCTGGGTCGGCAGGTCGTGTACGGGGGCGAAGTCCAGGTCCGGCTCCGGCTCGGCGTCGGGCTCGGGCGCCCCGTCGGCGAGGACCTCGAAGACGGCGGTCTCGCTGTACGCCTCGGCGGCCGCGTACCCGTACTCCGCCGTGTGCTCCTGCTGCTGTTCGTGCGGGTACTGCTGGTACTGCGGCTGCTGCTGTTCGCCCTGGAACTCAGCCTGGTACTCGTAGGCGAAGGTCTGCGTCTGCTGTTCGTGCGCGACGGTGTTCCAGGCGGTGGCGTCGTACGCACCCGTCTCGGTGCCCGTGGTGCCGTAGCCCGGCATCGCCCACTGCCCGGTCTGCTGCTCGTAACCGAAGGCGGTGGACTGGTAGTCCGTGCTCGGCGTGTGCCAGCCGTGCCCGTCGTTCTGGGCGGGGATGCTCGACAGGTAGGTGTTGTCCTGCGGGTAACTCTCCTGCGGGGCCCAGGCCGTGGTGTCGTAGGCGCCGGTCTCGTAGGAGCCGTAGGAGGCTTGGTCATAGCCCTGAGCGCCCGCTCCGCCCTGCGTTTCATAGGAAACGTAGGCTGAGTCACCAGCGAAAGTGGTGGTGGAAAGGCCGTCGTACCCGGAATCGGGGTACAGGCCCGACGAGGGGCGGTCGTTCACCAACTTCTCTTTCGCCTCGGCAGTGGGGGCCTGGGTGGCCAGGGAACGAGAGGTTCCCTGGGGAGAGCAGTGGCGTGACTGTACCCGGCGGTTACTCGCAACGACAATCTTCGGAGGGTTTCCGACTGCGTGGAACCGGGCATTCGGCCGTCTTTCGGTCGGCGAAAGGCAGAGCCTTGGCCTTGAGTTCGAAATGCGTTCGAGTATGGGGCGGTCGTCGTTCACGCGACGGAAGCGGCCCCGCCCGGTCGTGCGACCCCGGTGGGAACCGGTCCGTCGAGGACCCGCCGGACCGCGGACGTCACTGCGGGATGCGCGGCCAGGGCCAGGTGTCCGATACCGATGACCTGCACGTTCTCCGCCTGTAGATCCGGGTGCTCGATCCGCGCCGTCCCGGGCGGGTCCATCAGTTGGTCGAACTCGCTCCAGAACGCCACGCATCGGGTCCGGCAGCCGGGCGCCGGTGCGCGCAACTCGGCCATCACCGCCGATTCCGGGCGCATCTGCCGGACCAGGGGGTGGACGTTCATGAAGGGGGCGAACCGTGTGCCGGAATGCGGGGTGCCGAGGGTGACGAGGGTGCGGACGCGCCGGTCGCCGCCGAGCCTCTGCACGTAGTACCGCCCGACCAGCCCGCCCAGGCTGTGCCCGACGAGGTCCACCTCCTGGTGGCCGGTCCGCGCGCACAGCTCCTCGACGTACCGGGCGAGATCGCGGGCGGTGACGCGCAGGTCGCGGGTGAACGGCGAATAGTTGTACGTCTCCACGCGCCTGAGGCGGCCCGCCGCGAGGGCGCGGCGCAGCAGGACGAAGACGGACCGGTTGTCGGTGAATCCGTGCAGCAGGAGCACCGGCGGCCGGCCACCGGCGCCGGAGGTCTGGGCCGTTTCACGGCATGTGGAGCGCTTCTCCTGGTACACCCCGGTCGGGTACAGCAGCAGGTGTCCGCCGAGCACGACCATTTCCAGTAATCCGGCGCGCAGTGCGGCACCGGACACGGGTATGCACAGCCCCATCGACGGCCTCCCCTGAGCCCTTTGGGACTGCAGCCTTCTGGCACTCGGGCCGCGCCACCGTGCCGTGCGGCTGTCGGTACGGTGGCGCGGCGACCCCGGTGCGGCTCTCCTGGCGGTGAATCAACGCCGTCCCACGTGTGATTTCCCCCTCGTGCTTGACCGTGAAACGGCGGTGTGCGCGATGCTGTACTTAACGTTCGTTCACTCGGGAGGCAGTGCGATGGGTGTGACCGGTCCGATCCGTGTGGTGGTGGCCAAGCCGGGTCTCGACGGCCACGACCGCGGCGCCAAGGTGATCGCGCGGGCGCTGCGGGACGCGGGCATGGAGGTCATCTACACCGGCCTCCACCAGACTCCCGAGCAGATCGTGGACACCGCCATCCAGGAGGACGCCGACGCGATCGGCCTGTCGATCCTCTCAGGGGCCCACAACACCCTGTTCGTCCGGGTGCTGGAGCTCCTCAAGGAGCGGGACGCGGAGGACATCAAGGTCTTCGGGGGCGGCATCATCCCGGAGGACGACATCGCCCCGCTGAAGGCGAAGGGCGTGGCCGAGATCTTCACCCCGGGCGCCACGACGACCTCGATCGTCGACTGGGTCCACACCAACATCCGCCGCCCCTGACCCCACCGGCCCGACCCGGCCCCCTGACCCCGCCGGGCCGACCTCCAACGCGTCCCCCCGGCCGCCCACCGCGGCCGCCTGCGGCCGGGTTCGGGTCCGCGCGGGTGCCGCTGGGTCGGCCTGGTTTCTGGCGGCCGGCCCGGCGCCAGTTGGCACGCGCCGGGCCAGCCCTCTGGCCGGGTCCGGCCCGGGGTCAGGCCGGGCCTCCGCCGGCGGTTCGGTCCGGCGCCGGGGGCTCGGGTCAGAACGCCCCCGTTGGGCCAGCGGCCAGGTCGGCGCTCCGCCGAGCGGGTAGGCCGCGTGGGGGCGGTCAGGTCGGTGGAGTGAGCTCCGTGAGCATCGACGCACGGACTCTGAGGGTGGCCACCAGCCGCTCGAAGGCCTCCGCCCAGTACGCCGCCGCGCCCGGCGAGGTGTCCGCTGCGCCCCGTGACGAGGCGGTCAGCGACTCCAGCCGGTCCGCCTCCGCGGGATCCAGGCAGCGCTCGGCCAGCCCCATCACCCCGCTGAAGCTCCACGGGTAGCTGCCCGCCTCCCGCGCCGCGTCCAGAGCGTCGACCACGGCCCGCCCCAGGGCCCCCGCCCACGGCACCACGCACACGCCGAGCAGCTGGAACGCCTCCGACAGGCCGTGGGCCCGTATGAACTCCGCGACCCATTCGGCTCGTTCCCCCTCGGGGAGGACCGAGAGCAGCTTGGCCCGCTCCGCGAGCGACGCCGTGCCCGGCGCCGTCGCGGTCGGAGCGGCCGCCGAGCCGAGCAGGGCCTTGGACCACTCGGGGTCGCGCTGGCGCACCGCCGCCCGGCACCACGCCGCGTGCAGTTCCTCCCTCCAGCCCTCGCCCTCGGCCACCGGCAGCGCGACGATCTGCGCCGGCCCGAGTCCCCCGAACCGCTCCCGCCAGCAGGACAGCGGCGCCGCCTCCACCAGCTGGCCCAGCCACCAGGCCCGCTCCCCGCGCCCGGCGGGCGGCCGCTCGACCACCCCGTCGCGCAGCATCCCGGCATCGCACTCGGCCGGTGCGGTCACCCCCTCCGGCCCTACGCAGGCCAGCGCCCGCCGCGCCATCCGCCCGGCCAGTGCCGACCCCGGCAGCGCCGACAGGAGCTCGGCGGCGGTCGCCCGGACATTGCGGCTCCTGTCGCCCAGGGCCGCCTCCAGGAAGGGCTCGTCCTCCTCGGCCAGCCCCACCCGCAGGGAGTCGAGGAACATCAGCCGGTCCTCGGCCCGCTCGGTGGCCCAGCTGGTCGACAGCAGCCGTATCGCGGCCGCCGGCTCATGCGCCCGTACGGCGCCGAGCAGGGCCACGCGCTCCGCGAACAAGCCCTCCTGCCACAGCCGTTCCACCGCGGCCCCGTCCGCGGGCGCGGGCAGCTCCCCGCTGCCGCCCGCCCCGCCGCGCAGCGCGAACCGCCAGTCCGGATTGAACCGGGCCAGCCACAGCCCGCGCGCCCCGGCCAGGGCCAGGGCCTGCGGACGCAGGTCCGTGCGGGCCCGGGCCGCGTCCAGCAGGGCGGGCACCAGCGCAGCCGGTGCGCGGTAGCCGTGCCGTACGGCGGCGGCCAGCCACTGGGGCAGCAGCTCCGTCAGATCCGGAGCCGACCCACGCCGCCCGCCGCCGCTGCCCGCGCCGCCCCGGCCGGCCAGCAGCTGGGCGAGCCGGCGCCGGGCGGCCTCCGGGGGTGCCGGGCGGGGATCGTGCGGCGCGGGCTCCGGCCGCGGACCGGCCTGGGCCGGCCGCAGCCCGGCCCGGCGCCGCAGGGTGTGCACGGCGGCCGCGTCGAGCAGGGCCCCCGGGCTGCCCTGCCGCCGCTCGGTGCCCAGCAGCGCGGCGCCGACCAGCTCGTCCCAGTTCCCGTACCCCGAGTCCGTGGCAGTGGCGGTGGCGGTCATCGGTCCCTCCCTCTTCCCTCATGGTGTTCCGTGCTCCGGTCCCGCCCCCTCCGCGGGACCGGAGCGGTCCCTGGGCCATTGCGCCCCGTTCGTCCTGCCCTTCAGCTGGCGTGGTTGTCGTCCACAGAAGCCCCCCGGCTCAGTCGTTTTGTGCACGACGACGCCCCCGCGCCGCCGTTCCCTGCGTATCCCCCTGCCGACGACGCCCCCGTGTCCCCGGTCAGACCAGGGCCACCGGCTCCGCCGTGTCCGGCGGCCAGGCCGTCAGCGGCGTGAAACCGCGATGGCCGCATTCGCCGAAGACCGTGACGGGCCCGCCGCCCGAGAGGGCGGCCAGTTGCCACAGCCCTGCGCGCGAGGCGCCCCCGGGCAGGGGTACCGGCAGCGCGGAGGTGCCCTCCGCATCCGCCAACTGCCAGCCCAGCTCTCCTGGTATCGGAATCACCGGACCCAGCACCACCGGCCAGGAGTCCAGCCACGGGTCCTCCCGCAGCGCCGCCCCGTACGCCTCCAGTGCCTCGGCCGTGCTCACCCCCGCCGGAGCCTGCGCGCCCGGGGCAGCCGCCGCCTGCCTGTCCGCGAGGTCGGCCCGCAGCCCCGCCGACCCGGGCCGGAAGCGGGCCTCCGCCTCCAGCACCAGACCCACGGGCAGCGCCAGACCCGGTGGCCGCCCGGGCGGTCCGAAGTCCAGCACCAGGGCCGGGCGCCCGCTCTCCAGCCCGCGCAGCCATATCCGGCGGGTGGTGAGCCGGCCGTCCGGCGACACCGTGTCGTACTGGGACAGCACGAGCCAGCGGTCCCGTACGGCCTCCCCCTCCGCGGCGGCACCCGGCAGCCCCACCCTGCTGCGCACCGTCGCGGCGAGCGGTTGCGGCAACCCGGCCAACCCCAGCCAGCCCCGGTTCAGCAGGTGCAGCAGCGCGCTCTCCTCCAGCATCCGGGCGGGCCAACCGGGACCGCAACTGGGTATCGTCCCCAACTCCCGCACCCGCGCGGCCAGTCCCGGCGCCTGTGCGTCGACCATCCGGGCGGCGGTCTCCTCCCAGGCCGCGTACCCGCTCTGCTCCTGGCCGGCCAGGCCCCCGCGCAGCAGGTCCACGAGCCGCTGCTCCAGCTCGGTGACGCCCCCGCCGATCCGGGCCGCCCGCCGCTCGGCCCGCCTCCGGGCAGCCTGCGCGTCCACCGGACGGGCCTCCGCGGCGGCCGGGCGGGCCGCCTTGGCCGCCCGCTCCGCCAGCCACTCACCGGCCCAGTCCGGCGCCTCCCCCGGCTCGCCGAGTCCCTCGGCGGCCCAGAGCAGCAGCAGTCCCAGCGCGTGCTTGCACGGGAACTTCCGGCTCGGGCAGGAGCACTTGTACGCCGGACCCGCCAGGTCCACGACCGTTCGGTACGGCGCTTTGCCGCTGCCCTTGCACAAGCCCCACACCGCACCGGAAGCGGAACCTCCGGTCTGCGACCAAGGACCCGCCCCGCTCAGCTTGCCTCCCGCCTTGCGTGACGCCTCGTCAGGAGCCAGAGCCAGTACCTGTTCCGCTGTCCAGCGGACCCCCTGCTCAGTCATGGAACAACCGTAGAGACCCCCACTGACAATCGCGCTGACCTGCAACGACGAGGTGTGCAGAGCCCGTTGTCAGTGCCGTGGTGCACCGTGGGAACAGCAGTCGGGAGCGGTTGCGGAGCATTGGAGGGGGACCATGAGCACGAACGGGATCGACACCGGAGCCGAGGCGCTGCGCCCGCACGCCGAAGACGCCTTCGCGGACGAACTGAAAGTCTTGGCGGCCGCCGACGACCGGCCCCGCCCGGCCCGCTGGAAGCTCTCCCCGTGGGCGGTCGCCACCTACCTCCTGGGCGGCACCCTGCAGGACGGAACCGTCATCACACCCAAGTACGTCGGCCCGCGCCGCATCGTCGAGGTCGCCGTCACCACGCTCGCCACCGACCGCGCGCTGCTCCTGCTCGGCGTCCCCGGCACCGCCAAGACCTGGGTGTCCGAGCACCTCGCCGCTGCCGTCAGCGGGGACTCCACCCTCCTGGTCCAGGGCACCGCCGGCACCCCCGAGGAAGCGATCCGGTACGGGTGGAACTACGCCCGCCTCCTCGCCCACGGGCCGAGCCGCGAAGCCCTCGTACCCAGCCCGGTCATGCGGGCCATGGCCGACGGCATGACCGCCCGCGTCGAGGAGCTCACCCGCATCCCCGCCGACGTCCAGGACACCCTCATCACCGTCCTGTCCGAAAAGACACTGCCGATACCGGAGCTCGGCGAGGAGGTGCAGGCCGTACGCGGCTTCAACCTCATCGCCACCGCCAACGACCGCGACCGCGGGGTGAACGAGCTCTCCAGCGCGCTGCGCCGCCGCTTCAACACGGTCGTGCTGCCGCTGCCCGCCACCGCCGACGCCGAGGTCGACATCGTCGCTCGCCGCGTCGACCAGATGGGCCGTTCCCTCGCACTGCCCTCCGCACCCGAGGGCCTGGAGGAGATCCGCCGCGTCGTCACCGTCTTCCGTGAACTGCGCGACGGGGTCACCGACGACGGACGGACGAAGGTGAAGACGCCGAGCGGCACCCTGTCCACCGCCGAGGCCATCTCCGTCGTCACGGGCGGCCTCGCGCTGGCGGCCCACTTCGGGGACGGGGTCCTGCGCCCGTCCGACGTGGCGGCAGGGATCCTCGGCGCCGTGGTCCGCGACCCCGCCGCCGACAAGGTCGTCTGGCAGGAGTACCTGGAGACCGTGGTGCGCGAGCGGGACGGCTGGAAGGACTTCTACCGCGCCTGCCGGGAGGTGACGGTATGAGCCCGACGGGGCGTTCGGGGCCGCTGCTGCTCGGCGTACGGCACCACGGGCCCGGCTCCGCCCGCGCGGTGCGGGCCGCCCTCGACGCGGCCCGGCCCGCCGCCGTGCTCATCGAGGGGCCGCCCGAGGGCGACGCGCTGCTGACGCTGGCCGCCGACCCCGGGATGCGGCCGCCCGTCGCCCTGCTCGCCCACGCCGCCGACGACCCGGCCAGGGCCGCCTTCTGGCCGCTGGCCGAGTTCTCGCCGGAGTGGGTCGCCATCCGCTGGGCGCAGGAGCAGGACGCGGCGGTGCCGGTGCGGTTCATCGACCTCCCGGCCGCGCACACCCTGGCGGCGCAGCAGGAGGCCGACGCGCCCGATTCCGTACGGCTGGACCCCCTGGCGGTGCTCGCCGAAACCGCCGGGTACGACGACCCCGAGCGCTGGTGGGAGGACGTGGTCGAGCACCGGGGCGACGGCACGGCCGATCCGCCGGCGGCGTTCGAGGCGCTCGGTGAGGCCATGGGCGCCCTGCGCGAGGCGTACGGCGACGGCGGTCACACCCGCGACCTGGTGCGGGAGGCGTTCATGCGGCAGCGGATGCGGGCCGCCCGCCGGGAGTTCGGCGAGGACTACGCCGTGGTGTGCGGGGCCTGGCACGTCCCGGCACTCCGCGCGAGGACCACGGCGGCCGCGGACAAGGCCCTGCTGACCGGGCTGCCCAAAGTCAGGGTGGAGACCACCTGGGTTCCCTGGACCCACCGGCGTCTCGCCCGGGCCGGGGGGTACGGGGCGGGCATCACCTCGCCCGGTTGGTACGCCCACCTCTTCGCGGCCCGGGACCGGCCGGTGGAGCGCTGGCTCACGAAGGTCGCCCGCCTGCTCCGGGAGGAGGACCGACAGGTCTCCTCGGCGCACGTCATCGAGGCGGTCCGGCTGGCCGAGACGCTGGCGGCGGTGCGCGGCCGGCCCCTGCCCGGGCTGGCGGAGACCCTGGAGGCCGTCCGGGCGGTGATGTGCGACGGCTCGGACGTACCGCTCGCGCTCGTCGAGGACCGGCTGGTCGTCGGTGACGTCCTCGGCGAGGTGCCCGACGCGGCCCCCGTCGTCCCCCTCCAGCGGGACCTGACCCGCCGGCAGCGCTCGCTGCGGCTGAAGGCCGAGGCGCAGGACCGCGAGCTGGAGCTCGACCTGCGCAAGGACACCGACGCGGCGAAGTCCCTGCTGCTGCGCCGGCTGCGGCTGCTCGGCATCGACTGGGGCACCCCGGCCGCCTCCCGCGGGAGCACCGGCACGTTCCGCGAGACCTGGCGGCTGCGCTGGGATCCGGAGCTGTCGGTGCGGGTCGCCGAGGCGGGCATATGGGGGACCACCGTCCTCGCCGCCGCCACGGCCAAGGCCGAGGCGGATGCGGCCGGGGCGGCGGAGCTGGGAGAGGTCACCACGCTGGCCGAGCAGTGCCTGCTGGCCGGTCTGGCCGGCGCCCTGCCCGGCGTGCTGCGCGCCCTCGCCGACCTGGCCGCGCTGGACACCGACGTGGCCCGGCTCGCCAAGGCGCTGCCCGCACTGGCCCGCTCCTTGCGCTACGGAGACGTCCGCGGGACCGACGCCTCCGCCCTGGGCACGGTGGCGAGCGGCCTGGCCGAGCGGATCTGCGTCGCGCTGCCGCCCGCCTGCGCCGCCGGCCTCGATGCCGACGGGGCGGCGGAGCTGTGCGGCCACGTCGACGGGGTGCACGGGGCGATCGGGCTCCTCGCGGACACCGGCGCGGCCGACGGCCTGCGGGAGCGCTGGTCGGCGGTGCTCGGCGCGCTGGCCGGCCGGGACACGGTCCCCGGGCTGATCCGCGGCCGGGCGGCGCGGCTGCTGCTGGACGACGGACGGCTGCCGGCCGAGGAGACGGCCCGCCTGATGGGCCTGGCCCTGTCCCCGGCCGCCGCACCCGCGGATGCGGCGGGCTGGATCGAGGGCTTCACCGGCGGTGGAGCGGGCGGCGGCACCCTGCTGGTCCACGACGACCGGCTGCGGGGACTGATCGACGCCTGGCTGGTCTCGGTGCCGGAGCGTGCGTTCATCGACGTACTGCCGCTGCTGCGGCGGACCTTCGGGGCGTTCGAGCCGGGCGTGCGCCGCAGCCTCGGCGACCTGGTCCGCCGCGGGCCCGGCGCCGCCCCGGCCGCCCGATCGGGCTCCGGCTCGGCCCCGGCGGGCTTCGCCCCGGACCTGGACCCGGCCCGCGCCGACGCGGTGCTCGACGTGGTCCGGCTCCTGCTCGACGGGCCGGAGCGCATACCCGCGACACCCGGCTGAGCGGAACCGCACCCGGACCGACACGGCCCGGGCCGCAAGCCCACCGGCGCCGGGGCCGGCCGGCCGCTCAGCCCTACACGCCGGCCCACGGGCCCGGCACTCGGACCCGGCACACAGGAACGACACGGACAGGGGGACGGACAGATGGTCGGTACGGGAATCCCGGCGGCGCCGAGCGGGGCCGAGGAGGCCGCACAGGCAGGCGAAGGCGACCGGCTGCGGCGGTGGCGGATGGTGCTCGGCGGCGGCGAGGCCGACGGGACCGGGTGCGCGCTCAGCGGGCGGGACGCCGCCATGGACGCCGCACTCGGCGCGCTGTACGGGGGTGCAGCCGGCGGCAGCCGCTCCCGCAGGGCGGCGGGGGAGCGCTCGGCGGGGCTCGGCGGATCCGCGCCCAACGTGGCGCGCTGGCTCGGTGACATCCGTACGTACTTCCCGAGCTCCGTCGTCCAGGTGATGCAGCGCGACGCCATCGAGCGCCTCGACCTGTCCACGCTGCTGCTGGAGCCCGAGATGCTGGAGGCCGTCCAGCCCGACGTGCACCTCGTCGGCACCCTGCTCTCCCTCAACAAGGCCCTGCCGGAGACGACCAGGGAGACGGCCCGCGCCGTGGTCCGCAAGGTGGTCGAACAGCTGGAGAAGAAGCTGGCCTCCCGGACCCGGGCCACCCTGACCGGCGCGCTCGACCGCTGCGCCCGGATCAGCCGGCCGCGCCACCACGACATCGACTGGGACCGCACCATCCGGGCGAATCTGAAGAACTACCTGCCCGAGTACCGCACCGTGGTCCCCGAGCGGCTCATCGGGTACGGCCGTTCGGCCCAGTCGGTGAAGAAGGAGGTGATCCTCTGCATCGACCAGTCCGGTTCGATGGCGGCCTCGGTCGTCTACGCCTCCGTGTTCGGGGCGGTGCTCGCCTCCATGCGTTCGATCGCGACCCGCCTCGTCGTCTTCGACACGGCCGTCGTGGACCTGACGGATCAGCTCGACGATCCGGTGGACGTTCTCTTCGGAACCCAGCTCGGCGGCGGCACCGACATCAACCGCGCCCTCGCCTACTGCCAGTCGAAGATCACCCGGCCCGCCGACACCGTCGTGGTCCTGATCAGCGATCTGTACGAGGGCGGCATACGCAACGAGATGCTGAAGCGGGTCGCAGCGATGAAGGGGGCGGGCACCCAGTTCGTGACCCTGCTCGCGCTGTCCGACGAGGGCGCGCCCGCCTACGACCGCGAACACGCCGCGGCCCTTTCCGCACTGGGCGCCCCGGCCTTCGCCTGCACCCCCGACCTGTTCCCGGAGGTGATGGCCGCGGCCCTGGAGAAGCGTCCGCTTCCGGTCCCCTGAACGGCCGCCCCCAGCACCTCGCGCGGTCCTCCGCCCATCGGCAGATCACACGAAGTTCCAGTTCAACCGTGAGGTGTTCTGTGACAGGTATCACCGCTCAGGTGTGAGCTGCGATTTAGGGACCCACGGCCCGCGGGGATAACCTGCGGGACGGACATGCCGCGTCCACGGTGACCGTGTGCGCATCCCCTGTGACAGCGCCGTCACGTTGCCCTCCGCGGCACGCCCACGCAGATAGCAGACAACCGCGATCACTGCGAATCTTAAAAAAGACAAGGGACGGACGCGCGTGGACCTGTTCGAGTACCAGGCGAGGGACCTCTTCGCCAAGCACGGTGTACCGGTGCTGGCCGGTGAAGTCATCGACACGCCTGAGGCGGCTCGCGAGGCCACCGAGCGGCTGGGCGGCAAGTCGGTCGTCAAGGCGCAGGTGAAGGTCGGCGGCCGCGGCAAGGCCGGTGGCGTCAAGCTCGCCGCGACCCCGGACGAGGCCGTCGCCCGCGCGACGGACATCCTGGGCATGGACATCAAGGGCCACACGGTCCACAAGGTGATGATCGCGGAGACCGCTCCCGAGATCGTCGAGGAGTACTACGTCTCCTACCTGCTCGACCGCACCAACCGCACCTTCCTGGCCATGGCCTCGGTCGCGGGCGGCATGGACATCGAGCAGGTCGCCGAGGAGACCCCCGAGAAGCTCGCCAAGGTCCCGGTGAACGCCAACGAGGGCGTGACCATCGAGAAGGCCCGCGAGATCGTCGCCCTGGCGCAGTTCCCGGCCGAGGTCGCCGAGAAGGTCGCCGAGGTCCTCGTGACCCTGTGGAAGACCTTCATCGCCGAGGACGCGCTCCTCGTCGAGGTCAACCCGCTCGCGAAGGTCGCCTCCGGCGAGGTCATCGCGCTCGACGGCAAGGTCTCCCTCGACGAGAACGCCGAGTTCCGCCAGCCGGGCCACGAGGAGTTCGTGGACCACGCGGCCGCGAACCCGCTTGAGGCCGCCGCCAAGGCCAAGAACCTCAACTACGTCAAGCTCGACGGTGAGGTCGGCATCATCGGCAACGGCGCGGGTCTCGTCATGAGCACCCTCGACGTGGTCGCGTACGCCGGCGAGAACCACGGTGGCGTCAAGCCCGCCAACTTCCTGGACATCGGCGGTGGCGCCTCCGCCGCCGTCATGGCCAACGGTCTTGAGATCATCCTCGGCGACCCGGACGTCAAGTCCGTCTTCGTCAACGTCTTCGGTGGCATCACCGCCTGCGACGAGGTCGCCAACGGCATCGTCCAGGCGCTGGCCCTGCTGGAGGAGAAGGGTGAGGCGGTCACCAAGCCGCTCGTCGTCCGTCTCGACGGCAACAACGCCGAGCTGGGTCGCAAGATCCTCTCGGACGCCAACCACCCGCTGGTCCAGCGCGTGGACACCATGGACGGTGCGGCCGACAAGGCCGCCGAGCTCGCGGCTGCGAAGTAAGGGCAGAGGTCACAGACTCACATGGCTATCTTCCTCAACAAGGACAGCAAGGTCATCGTCCAGGGCATGACCGGTGCCACGGGCATGAAGCACACCAAGCTGATGCTGGCTGACGGCACCAACATCGTCGGCGGCGTGAACCCGCGCAAGGCCGGCACGACCGTCGACTTCGACGGCACCGAGGTCCCGGTCTTCGGCTCGGTCGCCGAGGCGATGGAGAAGACGGGCGCCAACGTCTCCGTCCTCTTCGTGCCGCCGGCCTTCGCCAAGGCCGCCGTCGTCGAGGCGATCGACGCCGAGATCCCGCTGGCCGTCGTCATCACCGAGGGCATCGCGGTGCACGACTCCGCCGCCTTCTGGGCGTACGCGACCGCCAAGGGCAACAAGACCCGGATCATCGGCCCCAACTGCCCGGGTCTGATCACCCCCGGCCAGTCCAACGCCGGCATCATCCCGGGCGACATCACCAAGCCCGGCAAGATCGGTCTCGTGTCCAAGTCCGGCACGCTGACCTACCAGATGATGTACGAGCTCCGGGACATCGGCTTCACCTCCGCCGTCGGCATCGGTGGCGACCCGGTCATCGGCACCACGCACATCGACGCCCTGGAGGCCTTCGAGGCCGACCCGGAGACCGAGCTGATCGTCATGATCGGCGAGATCGGCGGCGACGCCGAGGAGCGTGCGGCGGACTTCATCGCGAAGAACGTCACCAAGCCGGTCGTCGGCTACGTCGCGGGCTTCACCGCCCCCGAGGGCAAGACCATGGGCCACGCCGGCGCCATCGTCTCCGGTTCTTCCGGCACCGCACAGGCCAAGAAGGAAGCCCTTGAGGCGGCAGGCGTGAAGGTCGGCAAGACGCCGACCGAGACCGCCAAGCTGGCGCGCGAGATCCTGAACGCCGCGCAGTAGTCTCCTGCCGCTGCGGTACGTAGGTACGTACGTGCATACGGGCGTGGCCCGCATCCCTTCGGGGGTGTGGGCCACGCCCGTTTCCGCGCCTGCCTGCCTGCCCTTGTCGCCTAGCCGCCTACTCCATCTCGGGGGCGAGGCGGGCGGGCCCGGCGTCCGGATCGGCGCGCAGTTTGTCGTGGAGCTCCTGGCTCTGCTGGGTGAGCTGCTGGGGGCCGCTGAGCGGAGGCACGCCGGAGACGCTCACGCCCGGGGCGATCGGGGGCTCGTACTGGCGGGGCGCGGTCACGGTGGTGTACGCCGTCGCGACGGCGATCACCGCGGTCAGGCCGAAGACCGCCCGGCTCCAGCCGCGGGCCCGGTATTCGGCAGCCCTCCGGACGACGGCCGCGGGGCGCGGCACCAGCGGTCCCGGGGGCCGCACCGCACCGAGCCGCTCGCGCAACACCGCGGACCGCCGCTCGGGCGGGGCGGCGGCCAGGTCGGGGATCCGGTCGGCGAGCTCGGTGTGCGCGGTGAGGAGGCGGTAGCCCGCGATGGGGGTGCTGCACTCGGTCTCGGCGGCGGTGTCCGGGAGGTCGAGGCCGACGCCGTCGTAGAGCAGGACGGTACGCCGGTGGGTGGGAGGCAGCGCGAGCATCGCGTCCATCACGATCCGGTCGGCGGGGTCCGCCGGGGGCTGGTCGGGGTGCTTGTGGGCGCGGCGGAAGCGGTGCCAGGGGGAGAGGGCGTACTCGTACGCGACCGCGCGCACCCAGCCGACGGGATCGGGATCGGTGGCCACCTCGGGCCAGCGCGCCCAGGCCTGCTGGAACGCCCGCTCCACGGTCTCTTGGGCGAGCTCGCGGCGGCCGGTGAGCAGGTAGATCTGCCGTACGAGGGAGTACGCGGCCGCCCCGTGCAGCCGGTCGAACGCCCCGGCAGGCCCCCGCTCCACGGGCCCCACGGCCACCACCTCGGCCTCCGCGGGAGCCGCCGCCCCCGAGCCCGCGTGGACACTGTCGCCACCGGGCCCCTCAGCCCCGGCCCCGAGGTGCACCACCCCGCACCCGACGCCGCCCCACGCCCCCACCCCGAACACGACCTCGGCCGCAACGCCGGGATCGAGCACGCCCTCGGACTCGGCGTCACCAGCCTCAACCGCGGGCCGGGCGTCTGCCCCGTGACTGGCGTCGGCCCCGGCCCCAGCCGCGTGCCCGACCCCAGCGCGGGCCTCGGCCTCGGCACCTTGCCCGGCCTCAGCATCGGTCCCGTGTCCGGCCAAGGCCACGTCCTCGGCGCCGGTCCCGTCCTCGGGCCCGGCACCGGTCGCGTGCCCGGCCTCGGGCCCGGCTTCGGGACCGGTCCCGGTCTCGGCGTCGGCACCGGCCTTGGGCTCGGCTTCGGGACCGGTCCCAGCGCCGGGCCGAGCGTCTGCCCCGTGACTGGCGTCTGCGCCGGTCGCAGCCCCGTGCCCGGCCCCGGCACCTTGGCCGGCCCCCGCATCGGTCCCGTGCCCGGCCTCGGGTACGTCGCCGGCGCCGGCGCCGGTCCTGCTCCCGGCCTCGGCCAGGGCCACGGGACCGGTCCCAGGCCCGGGCCCGGCGTCGGCCTCCACGGCCTCGGCATCGGTCCCGTGCCCGTCCTCAGGCCCGGTCCCAGCTACGGTCCGGGCGTCGGTCTGGGCACCCTGCCGGGCCTCAGCATCGGTCTCATGCCTGGCTTCGGGCACGGCCTCGGCGTCGGTTTCTACGCCTTGGTCGGCCTCGGCGTCGGCACCGGCTTTGGGCCCGGCGTCGGGACGGGTCCCAGCCCCGGGCCGGGCGTCGGCACCGGTCCCGTCCCCGGGCAAGGCATCGGTCCCACGCCCGGCCCCGGCACCCTGCCCGGCCTCGGCATCGGTCTCGACCCCATGACCGGCCTCAGCCTCAGCCTCAGCCTCAGCCTCAGCTTCAGCCGCGGCGTCGGTCCCAGCCTCGGGCCGGGCGTCGGCCACGGCGCCGGCCTTGTCCACGGGCCGGGTGCCGGGCACGGCCCCAGCCCCGGCCTCGGGCGCGCCGTCGGCGCCGTGAGTGGCTTCGGCACAGGTCTCGGGCCCGGGAGCGGGTTCGGCATCGGTCGTGGTGCCGGCGGTGGCGGGGGCGCCCGGGGCGGAATGGGCGGCGCCGGCCTCTGCGGCCGTATGGGGGAGAGGCTCGGCTCCCGGGTGGGGCTCGCCCTCGGCGTCGGTCCCGGCCCGGTTGTCGGGCGGCCCGGCCGCGGCGTCGGGAGGGGACGGGGCGCCGGCCTCGGATCCGGCCGTGGTCCCGAGGCGGGGTGCGGCCTCGCCGCCCGCTTCGGCAGGGAGGATCGCGGCGTCGGGCGTTGGGGCGGCAACGGGATCGCGGGAACCGGGAGTGGACGCGACGTCAGCTGGGGTGGGCCGGCGCAGGGTGGACAGGAAGGCGGCGTACACACGGCGCTTGCGGCCGCGGGGGGTCGTGCGGCCCGCTTCCCAGGAGCGGACCGTCGTGGCGGTCACCCCGACCGCCGCCGCCACCTCCGCACGCGTCAGGCCCGCCGCCTCGCGCAGTCTGCGGCGTTCCTTGGGCGAGGGGAGCCTCGGCTCCTCGACGCTCTGTGTCATGCCACGCTCCCCGCGACCTTCCGGCAGTCCTGGGCGAAAAAATACATAAAACGTATATTGGGCGACACCACGGACATTCGCCTATTACCCGCCCATAGCGCGTGTCGTTGGCACCATGTCGGGGTGACCCAAGTGACCGAACGCGGGACCCCGTTGCCCCCGGCCCCGCAGCCTCCGGCTCCGCTGCCCACGGCCCCGCGCCCCGCGGCCCGCCGGCGCCGTTCGCCCGCGGCCGCCGCCTGTGTCCTCGGCGGTGCCGTCGCCGCCGGGCTGGGGCTCGGCTTCCTCGCCGTGCTCGTGATCGTGCTGTGGATCAGCTCCCCGTACCCCGACAGCGGCCCCGGCGGTGCCCTGCACCTCGCCGCCGGGCTGTGGCTGCTCGCCCACGGGACCGAGCTGGTCCGCTACGAGACCCTGTCCGGGACGCCCTCCCCCGTCGGGCTGACCCCGCTGCTGCTCGTCGCGCTGCCCGCGCTGCTCATGCGGCGAGCCGCGCGGCTCGGCAGCGCCGCCGACGACGGGGACGAGGTCCTGCCCGCCAGTGCCATCTTCTCGGCCGTGACCTGCGGTTATCTAGGCGTCGGCTCACTGGCCACGGTTTACGCGGCCGGCGGCCCCATGCCCGCCGACCCGCTCAGCGCCGCCTGGCACGTCCCGCTCGTCGCCGTCCTCGCGGCGGGCGCCGGCGTGTGGTCGGCCAAGGGGCGCCCGCTCGGGCCGCTGCCCCGCTGGGTGCCCGGGGCGCTCCGGCAGGCCGTCGCGCGGCCCCGGTACGCGCTGGCGCTCCGGGCGGGGACCGCCGGGGCCCTCGTGCTGCTGGGCGGCGGCGTGCTGCTCGTCGGGGCTTCGCTCGTCTGGCACGGCGCGGAGGCGCGGACCTCGCTCATGGCGCTGACCGGGGTGTGGTCGGGCCGGTTCGCCGTCCTGCTCCTCGCCCTCGCGCTGCTCCCGAACGCCGCGGTCTGGGGCGCCGCCTACGCCCTCGGGCCCGGCTTCGCCCTCGGGACCGGCGTGACCGCCACCCCGCTCGGCTTGGCCCATCCGCCGCAGCTGCCGAGGTTCCCGCTGCTGGCGGCGCTGCCGCCCGAAGGGCCCGGCACCCTGCTGACCTGCGCGACTGCCGGGCTGCCGGTGCTGGCGGGGCTGGTGGTGGGGTGGTTCGCGGTCCGCCGGGCGCGTGAAGTTCCCTGCGGTGAAACCGCTCTGACGACGACTCTGGGGGCCGTGGTGTGCGGGTTGCTGATGGCCGGCCTCGCCGCCGCCTCGGCCGGGCCGCTCGGCTCCCGGCAGCTGGCGAGCTTCGGGCCGGTGTGGTGGGCGACCGGGGTGGCGGCCTTCGCGTGGACGCTGCTGCCCGCCGTACCGGTCGCGGTGGCGGTCCACTCCTGGCGCAATCGCCCCGCCCGCAGGGGCGCCGCCGTGGAGGACGACTGGCACGACAGCGGCGTACGGGAGGTCCGCTGGGAGGCCCTGCGCCGCACGGCGGTGGCCCTGGTGCCCGAACTGCCCGGGGAGACCACCCCGGCACCGGTACCGGCCCCGGCCGCCGACCTGGATCCGCCCGCACCGGCGAAAGCACCGAGGAAGGTCAAGGTGGTGACGGGAATTCAGCTGGACCTGGCCTCGCTCAAGGCCCCCCCGAACCCGCCCGCCCCGAACCCGCCCGCCCCGAATCCGACCGGCCCGAGTCCGGCCGCCCCGCTTGCGGCCGCCCCGGAGCCGGCCACCCCACAGCCGGCCGACCCGGTGCATCAGGCCGATCCGCCGGCGCAGCCCCAGGCCGTCGGGGCGCCGCTCGTACCACCCGTCGCGGGCGCGCGCGTCCTGGCCCGCCGCAGGCCCCCGGCCTGAGCCGAAGGGCGTCCTGGCCCGGCACGATCCGGGCCCGGCCCCAGGCCAGGCCCAGCCCAGGCCCTAGGTCCGGACCTTCAGGTACCTGCCGAGCAGGTTGTCCGGCAGCAGCCTGTTGCACTGCAGTTCCGCCGTCTGCGTGAGGGCGTCCTCGCGGCAGACGTAGAAGTCCTTGTACGCGAGCTGCACGGCGTACGAGCTCAGCGCCAGCAGGATCGCCAGCGAGGCCGTGACCAGGCCGCTGATCGCAGCGGTCCGCTGGGGCCGGGCGGCGGGCCCCAGGGCGGCGAGCCCGCCCCGGGCCGCCGTGCCGTCCGAGCCCGGCTCCGCCGGCGCCCCGGGCCTGCCGCGCAGCCCGCTGATCCCCCAGTACAGCGCGAGCGCACCGAGCAGCAGCCCGACCGAGGGGATGTCGAAGAGCCCGAAGAAGAAGCCCCACATGCCGGCCAGCAGTGCGTAGCGGGCGTGGCGCTGGATCGGGTCCGTCGGATCCCAGCGCACCGGCCCTTCGGGGCCCGGGCCGGGTTCCCCGGTCGGGCGGCCGCCGTCACCGCCGCCGCGCGGCTGCCACGGCTGGTCGGGCCGGCCTTCCGGGGGAGCCGCGAAGGGGTTGTCGTCGGTGGAGGAGTCGGGCTGACGGCGGTCCGGCATCGAGTGCGTTACTTCCCCTGTGTCGTGGACACCCGTGGTGGGCGTCGAGTGCGGCGCGGGCGTTTACGGCATGTATGCCGCACGCTACCCCTCGGCCGTCCCCCCGTCCCTCGGGGGCTGTCCGGTGTGCCGGTATCGTTGCAGGCGGTCGCGCCTTCGTATGGTCCCCCGTATACCGGGGCCCCGGAGTTTCGTATGACCACACAAGACGAACGACGTGATTCCGCGAGAAAGGGCCTCCCATGGCCGCCTCCCGCCTGGTCGTGCTGGTCTCCGGCTCCGGCACCAACCTCCAGGCCCTGCTCGACGCCATCGACGCCCACCCCGGGGGGCCCGAGGGCTTCGGGGCCGAAGTCGTCGCCGTGGGGGCCGACCGCGAGAACATCGTCGGCCTGGAGCGGGCCGAGAAGGCCGGGATCCCCACTTTCGTGTGCCCGGTCAAGGCGTACGCGAGCCGCGAGGAGTGGGACGTCGCCCTCACCGAGGCGACCGCCGCCCACGCACCGGACCTCGTGGTGTCCGCCGGGTTCATGAAGATCGTGGGCAAGGAGTTCCTCGACCGCTTCGGCGGCCGGTTCGTCAACACCCACCCCGCCCTCCTCCCGGCTTTCCCGGGCGCCCACGGCGTACGGGACGCCCTCGCCTACGGCGCGAAGGTCACCGGCTGCACCGTCCACTTCGTGGACTCCGGCGTGGACACCGGTCCGATCATCGCCCAGGGTGTGGTCGAGGTCCGGGACGAGGACGACGAAGCCGCTCTCCATGAGCGCATCAAGGAAGTCGAGCGCCAGCTGCTCGTCGATGTCGTGGGGCGCCTGGCCCGGCACGGCTACCGCATTGAGGGACGAAAGGTAACGATCCAGTGACCGCCGTAGAGAGCAGCACCACCTCGTCGAAGCGACCGATCCGGCGCGCGCTCGTCAGTGTCTACGACAAGACGGGACTGGAGGAGCTGGCCCGCGGCCTGCACGAGGCGGGCGTCGCGCTCGTCTCCACCGGCTCCACCGCCTCCCGGATCGCCGGGGCCGGCGTGCCGGTCACCAAGGTCGAGGAGCTCACCGGCTTCCCCGAGTGCCTGGACGGCCGGGTCAAGACCCTGCACCCGCGCGTGCACGCCGGCATCCTCGCCGACCTGCGCCTGGAGGACCACCGGCGCCAGCTCGCCGAGCTGGGCGTCGAGCCCTTCGACCTGGTGATCGTCAACCTGTACCCCTTCCGAGAGACCGTCGCCTCCGGCGCCACCCCCGACGAGTGCGTGGAGCAGATCGACATCGGCGGCCCGTCCATGGTCCGCGCCGCCGCCAAGAACCACCCGTCCGTAGCCGTCGTGACCAGCCCCGACCGCTACGCCGACGTCCTCGCCGCGGCCCAGGGCGGCGGCTTCGACCTCACCGCGCGCAAGCGGCTGGCGGCCGAGGCCTTCCAGCACACCGCCGCGTACGACGTCGCCGTGGCCTCCTGGTTCACGAATGCGTACGCCCCCGAGCCGGAGGCCGTGCTGCCCGAGTTCCTGGCCGGCGCGTGGGAGCGCAAGTCCACCCTCCGCTACGGCGAGAACCCGCACCAGGCCGCCGCCCTCTACACCGACGGCCGGCCGGACGGGCTCGCCAACGCCGAGCAGCTGCACGGCAAGGAGATGTCCTTCAACAACTACGTGGACACCGAGGCCGCTCGCCGCGCCGCCTACGACCACGAAGAGCCCTGCGTCGCGATCATCAAGCACGCCAACCCGTGCGGCATCGCGGTCGGCGCGGACGTCGCCGAGGCGCACCGCAAGGCCCACGCCTGCGACCCGCTCTCCGCGTTCGGCGGCGTGATCGCCGTCAACCGCCCCGTGACGGTCGAGCTGGCCGAGCAGGTCGCGGAGATCTTCACCGAGGTCATCGCGGCCCCGGCGTACGAGGACGGCGCCGTCGAGGTCCTCGCCAAGAAGAAGAACATCCGCGTCCTGAAGGTGGACGGCCACCCGCACCAGCCGGGCGACCTCAAGCCGATCTCGGGCGGCGTGCTGCTCCAGCAGGCGGACGCCTTCCAGGCCGAGGGCGACGACCCGAAGAACTGGACGCTCGCCACCGGCGCAGCGCTCTCCGCGCAGGAGCTCGCCGAACTCGCCTTCGCGTGGAAGGCCTGCCGCGCGGTCAAGTCCAACGCGATCCTGCTCGCCAAGGACGGCGCCTCGGTCGGCGTCGGCATGGGCCAGGTCAACCGCGTGGACTCGGCGAAGCTCGCCGTCGAGCGGGCGGGCGCCGAGCGCGCCCAGGGTGCGTACGCCGCTTCCGACGCCTTCTTCCCCTTCCCGGACGGGCTGGAGATCCTGACCGCGGCGGGCATCAAGGCGGTGGTCCAGCCGGGCGGTTCCGTCCGTGACGAGCTGGTCGTCGAGGCCGCGAAGGCGGCGGGCGTGACCATGTACTTCACCGGGACCCGGCACTTCTTCCACTGATCTCCGGACCCCGAATACGGCGAAGGCCGCCATCCGCAGCAGCGCGGGTGGCGGCCTTCGCCGTACGCCGTGAGGACGGCGGTGCTTCGAGCGGTGCTTCTAGTACTGCGGGCGGCGGAAGTACGCGCCGGCGGGCGAGTTGGCCAGGCCGACGAGCACCCACAGGGCCAGGCCGAGCTGGATCAGGGCCAGGATCAGCGAGAACACGACGGCGCCCGCGGCTTGGTCGCTGCCGAGCGCGGCGAGGTTCATGATCACGCTGAGCCCGGAGAAGAGGGTCATCAGCGAGCCGTAGATGATGCCGGAGACCCGGACACCGCCGCGACCCTTGCCCAGCTTGGCGGCCGTCAGGAGCGGCCACAGCGAGAAGGCGAGGCAGATGATGCCGACGAACACGATCACGCCGCCCGCCAGGGCCCCCGCATCGCTCGCCGCGGAGCTGGAGGAGTCCGAGAAGAGGGAGGCGAAGAACGCTCCGCCGAGGAGCAGCACCAGGCCGCCCAGGACCTGCAGACCTCCGACGATGAACAGGATGACGCGGGCCGCCTTCACACCGCCGGGCATGGGCATCTGGGCGCCCGGGACGGGGTATCCGCCGGGGCCGGCCGGGTACGCCGGGTAGGCCTGCGGGGCCTGCTGCGGGTAGGCGTAGCCACCCTGCGGCGGGACGCCCTGCGGGGCCTGCTGCGGGTAGCCGTAGCCGGGCTGGCCCTGGGGCTGCTGCCCGTAGGGGTTGTTCGGGTCGCCGAAGCTCATCTGGGGTGTTTCCTCCGTGGAAGTGCGGGGACGCGCGGCACGCGCGGAGGAAAAACACCCTGTTCTACGGTCCGCCCCCCGGCACTGCCCGCGGCACTCTTTCGGCCATCGTCTTCCGAGCGGGCGGGAGTTGTCCAGCGAGCGCGTCATCGGTCCGTCACTTGTTGTGCAAGTGCAATGAATGGTTCAAGCCTGTGACGAACCGGCGGGCAGCGCCACGACTGGAACCGGGGCCACTCCATCCGGGAGGATGGGTGCATGACCGCCCAGATTCTCGACGGCAAGGCCACGGCAGCCGCGATCAAGTCCGAACTGGCCGCCCGCGTGTCGGCCCTCAAGGCCCGGGGCATCACCCCCGGACTCGGCACCCTGCTGGTCGGCGACGACCCGGGCAGCCGCTGGTACGTCAACGGCAAGCACAAGGACTGCGCGGAGGTCGGCATCGCCTCCATCCAGCGCGAACTGCCCGGGACCGCCTCCCAGGAGGACATCGAGGCGGTCGTACGCGAGCTCAACGCGAACCCGGAGTGCACGGGCTACATCGTCCAACTCCCGCTGCCCAAGGGCATCGACACCAACCGGGTCCTGGAGCTGATGGACCCGCTGAAGGACGCCGACGGCCTGCACCCGATGTCGCTGGGCCGGCTCGTGCTGAACGAGCCCGGCCCGCTGCCCTGCACCCCGTACGGGATCGTCGAGCTGCTCCGCCACCACGGTGTGGAGATCAACGGCGCGCACGTCGTGGTCCTCGGCCGCGGCATCACGGTCGGACGCTCCATGGGCCTGCTGCTGACCCGCAAGTCGGAGAACGCCACCGTGACCCTGTGCCACACCGGCACCCGCGACCTGCCCGCGCAGCTGCGCCAGGCCGACATCGTCGTCGCGGCGGCCGGAGTGCCGCACCTGGTCAAGCCCGAGGACGTGAAGCCGGGCGCGGCCGTCCTGGACGTGGGCGTCAGCCGCGACGAGCACGGCAAGATCGTCGGGGACGTGCACCCGGGCGTCGCCGAGGTGGCGGGCTGGATCTCCCCGAACCCGGGCGGTGTCGGGCCCATGACCCGGGCGCAGCTCCTCGCCAACGTGGTGGAGGCGGCGGAACGGACCACGACCAGTGCAGGCTGAGCACGACGCGCAGGAGCCCGCGGCCCCCAGGTCCCGGCGCTTCCCGCCCGTCACCCAGGACACCGCCCGCCCCGAGGGAGCCGGCCGCGCCGCGCCCGGGGACGCGCTCGCCGCCCGCCAGTGGCCGATGCTCAGCGTGCTCACTGCGACCGCGGTGGGCCTGCTGATCACCGCGCTCGGGCAGCCGCGGGTCGGCTGCCTGGTGATCGGTGTGGCCCTCATCGCGGCAGCCGTGCTGCGGCGCGTCCTGCCCTCCGTGGGCATGCTCGCGGTGCGCTCCCGCTTCACGGACATGGTCACGTACGGGGTGCTCGGCGTGGCGATCACGCTGCTCGCACTGGTGATGGAGCCCCAGCCGTGGCTGGAGATCCCCTTCCTGGAGAGCGCGGTCCGCTTCACCGTCCGCTGAGCCTGCGTACACCCGTCCGGCGGGTCCCGGCAGTCCCGGAATCCGGGGCCGACCCCCGCTCGTGCCTTCGAACTCCCGGTCCGTGTGCCGTGCACCACACGGACCGGGGGATTGGGCCGCTCCAAGGTCGGATAGCCTGACGCCGGATGTCTCTTCACATCAAGATTCGCAGGGGAGCGGCGTCCGCCAGCACATGGGGCACGGACGCCCCACCGCCAGCTGTCTAACGGAGAAGGCCATGACCCGCACTCCCGTGAATGTCACCGTCACCGGCGCCGCCGGCCAGATCGGCTACGCGCTGCTCTTCCGCATCGCCTCCGGCCACCTGCTCGGCGCGGACGTGCCGGTCAAGCTCCGCCTCCTGGAGATCCCCCAGGGCATGAAGGCCGCCGAGGGCACCGCCATGGAGCTCGACGACTGCGCCTTCCCGCTGCTGAAGGGCATCGACATCTTCGACGACCCGAACCAGGGCTTCGAGGGCGCGAACGTGGCCCTGCTCGTGGGCGCCCGCCCGCGGACCAAGGGCATGGAGCGCGGTGACCTGCTCTCCGCCAACGGCGGCATCTTCAAGCCGCAGGGCGCCGCGATCAACGCGCACGCCGCGGACGACATCAAGGTCCTGGTCGTGGGCAACCCGGCCAACACCAACGCGCTCATCGCGCAGGCCGCCGCCCCGGACGTCCCGGCCGAGCGCTTCACCGCGATGACCCGCCTGGACCACAACCGCGCGATCTCGCAGCTCGCCAAGAAGACCGGCGCCGACGTCACCGACATCAAGCGCCTGACCATCTGGGGCAACCACTCGGCCACCCAGTACCCCGACATCTTCCACGCGGAGATCGCCGGCAAGAACGCCGCCGAGGTCGTCGCCGACGAGCAGTGGCTCGCCGACACCTTCATCCCGACCGTCGCCAAGCGCGGCGCGGCGATCATCGAGGCCCGTGGCGCCTCCTCGGCCGCCTCCGCCGCCAACGCCGCCATCGACCACGTCCACACGTGGGTCAACGGCACCGCCGCGGGCGACTGGACCTCCATGGGCATCCCGTCGGACGGCTCCTACGGCGTCCCGGAGGGCCTGATCTCCTCCTTCCCCGTCACCTGCAAGGACGGCAAGTACGAGATCGTCCAGGGCCTGGACATCAACGAGTTCTCCCGTGCGCGCATCGACGCGTCCGTGGCGGAGCTCGCCGAGGAGCGCGACGCGGTGCGCGAGCTCGGCCTCATCTGATCGGACCCCCGTCCGATCGGATCGCCTGACGGAACCACCGAAAGCCCCGGCGCGGCGCGCGCCGGGGCTTTTTGGCGCGATCAGCCCTGTCTCCGGGGCGAGCGCGGCCGTAGGGTTCCCTCCTCCCGAGCGAGGAGCACCCGTGAACGGCCCACCGCACGGCAGAGCACCCGTCGACCCGTCGGACACCGAGGCGGGGCGCCTGCTGTGCGCCGGCGTCTACCTCGACGCCTCCTACCGCGACCGGGTGATCGAGGAGCTGTACGTCCACGAGGAGCGGTTCCCGGCACCCTCGTACGGGTTCGACGCCGCCCGCGTCCTCGCCCACGCCCTGCGTGCGCTGCGCACCGAAGTGGCCTGGTCGACGGCGGTCGTCGCGGTGTGGGGCTTCGGTCTGCTGCTCACCCGTACGTTCTTCGTCTTCCTGCTCGTCCCGGCGCTGCTGCTGAGCGGTGCCGGACGGCTCAAGAAGCGCCGGGAGCGGACCGGCCGCGGCGCCGGCGGACGCATCTTCGAATGGATCCTCCGCGGCCACGCCTGCCTGCTGCTCGGCCGCGTCCTCTGGGGGGTGCTGCGGGGCTTCTTCACGGACGACGTGCGCCGGGAGACGCTCCCCGACCTCGCCGGACTCGGCTCCATCCTGGGACGGATGGTGCAGGCCGACCCGCTCGGCATCTTCCTGGAGGTACCCAGGATCGGCCAGATCTACGGCACGGCCTACTCGTGGACGGTCGTCCTGATCGCCGTGCTCGTCACGGTGCTCACCGGCTTGCGGCGGGGGCACTTCGCACAGATCATCCACGCCTCCCTGAGCCGGTCGCAGTACACCGGCCCGGCCGCCGACCCGCCGGGCGGCCGACGCTTCCGGCGGGCCCGGGACCGGATATGGCGGACCCAGCACGCGCCCGTGGTCCTGTACGAGGTGGACAACCCGTTCTGCGGCGCCGGCCAGGCCCACCTGCCGTGGCAGTTGGCCGTCGAACTGCGGCCCCGGGACGGCGGCCACGCCCAGCCCCTCGACAACGCGCGGATCATCGAGCGGATCCGGCCGCAGCTGGAAGCGCTGCGGGTGCCCTCGCCGCACGGCTCCCCCGAAGCGGAGGAGGCCGTACTCGACCGGCTGCGCGAACTGGTCGTCGACGAATGCGTGTTCCTGCCGGCCGCGGGGCTGCCCGACGTGGACGCCGTGGACCTGTCCGAGGAGGCGTTCGCCGCGCATCGCGCCGCCGCAGTCGAGGAGGGCGGGGAGCGGCGCCGGCACTTCCTGCGCGTGCGCATCGGCGGCTGGGACGAGAACCTCGTCATAACCGTCTTCATCCGGGTCCACACGCAGGGCGGAATGCTGATGCTGGAGGTGGCGCCCCACGTCCTGCTGCCCGTACGGCCCGACTTCCAGCGGGCCGACGACATCGCCCGGCGGCACCGGCGCAACACCCCGCTCGCCAAGGTGCTCCTGGCGCTCGGCCACGCCCCCGGCTCCCTGGGCGTGGCCGTCGCCACCCTGGCCGGGGCCTGCCGCGTCCCGTGGCGGCTGCTCACCGCCGGACACGGCGTGGCGTACGCGGCGGGGCCGGCGGCCTCCGTACGCGAACTCGCCGCGCAGGAGGACGGATCGCTGTTCCAGCTGATGGACCTGGACCGGTACCTGAAGACCATCCAGGAGCGGATCGTGGGCGGGGTGACCCTGGCGCTGCACGAGGCGGGCTGGCACACGGAGGAGTTCGCGGAGCGCGCGGTCAACGTCGCGGAGGGCGGGGTCTTCATCCAGTCGGTGAGCAACAGCGCCTTCGGTATCGGCGGAGTGAGCCACAACAGCGCCGTGAACAAGGTGCCCGAGCAGGCGGAGCGGAAGGAGAGGCGGATGCGGACGGCCAAGGAGAGCAGACATGGCGGCTAGCGAAGGGAGCGGGCGGGAGCCCGCCGTGCGGATCGGCGAGGTGGGCGGCAGCGCCTTCAGCATCGGCGGGACGCACGTCACCAACACCGTGCACCACGGCGGCGGTCCGGACGCGGCCGGACCGACCGCGGAGCAGCTGCTGGAGGCCGTACGCGACCTGCGCGCCGCCCTCGTGCGGCTGCCCCGCAGCGACGGACGGACCGCGCTCGACGCCGAACTGGACACGGTGGCGGAGGAGCTGACGGAGGCGGAGACGGTCAGCCCGGGCCTGGCCGCCCGGCTGCACGCGGCGCTCGAACGGTGGTCCCCGCTGGTGGACTCGCTGAGCGCGGCGACCGCGCTGACCGCGCTGCTGACCTCGTTCGGGGGGTGAGCCATGGCCTCGGGGGGTGGCCCCGCGCGCTGGAACCCGCGGTCGCAGCAGTGGGAGTACCCGCAGGTGCGCCCCGAGGCGCAGCCGACCGGAGCGGACTCCGGGCTGCCGCCGCGGCCCGCGTACCCGCCGGGCCGGGCTGCTGCGGGCACTGCGGGCACCACGGCCGGCGCTCCGGGCACTCCGGCCGGTGCTGTGGGTGCCCCGCCCGGTGAGGCGGGGGACCCGGCCGAAGCTGTGGCCGGTGCGGCCGATGCGGGTGCGGACCCGGCCGGTGCGCCGTCCGGGCGGCGCCGGGTGCGCCGGTGGGTCGCGGTGGCCGCGAGCCTAGGCCTGGTCCTGCTGCTGGGCGGGTCCGCCCTGGCGGGGTGGCTGCTGCTGCGGACGGACCCGCCGGCCGTGCCGTCCGGCTACCAGGTGGTGCACGACACCGGGGCGGGCTTTCGGGTCGCGGTCCCGGGGGACTGGCAGCTCAGCAGCTCCGAGTCCGGCTCCGGGGCCGGGGCGGTCTTCCGCCCCGCCGGGGGCGGGACTGCCTTCCTCCAGGTCTTCGAGGTTACCGGGGGTCCCGCCAACGCGTGCGAGGTGCTCGTCGAGGGGACGCGCGCACTGAGCGCCCGGGACGGCTACCGGAGGCTGTCCCTCACGACGACGCCGGGCCCGGGCTGCGAACTCGTCCACGAGCTCCCCGACACCCCGTCCGGGGACACCGGCCGCGGCATCGGACGGCTCGTCGTCGCCCCCGACGGCAGCCGGTGGGTGCTCATGGCCTACGGGCCGGCCGCCGAGGCCGCCTCCGTCCGGACCCGCATCACGGCGGCCCTGGCCTCCTTCCGGCGGGAGTGAGCGCCCCGGTCAGTGGTACATGCCCGGGGTGTAGTGGCCCGGGACCATGCGGGTGCTGACGGCGAAGCGGTTCCAGACGTTGATCGTCGCGATGACGGCGATGAGGTGCGTGAGCTCCTTCTCCTCGAAGTGCTTCGCCGCCTTCTCGTACACCTCGTCGGGAACGAACCCGTCGGTGAGGACGGTCACCGCCTCGGTCAGCTCGATCGCGGCGACCTCCTTCTCCGTGTAGAAGTGGCGCGACTCCTCCCAGGCGCTGAGCTGGACGATCCGCTCCACGCTCTCGCCCGCCGCGAGCGCGTCCTTCGTGTGCATGTCGAGGCAGAACGCGCAGTGGTTGAGCTGCGAGGCGCGGATCTTGACCAGCTCGACGAGGAGCGGGTCCAGGCCCTTCTTCGCGGCGATCTCCAGGCCCACGACGGCCTTGTAGACCTCGGGCGCGTGCTGTGCCCAGCGCATGCGGGGGGTGTGCTCGGGGGCGTACTCGGGGGTCTGGTCCGCGGTGTTCGCGTTCGTCTGCGTCGTCATGCGATCAGCCTATGAAGCGGGCGGCCCACCGATATGGTCCATCTTCGTGAAGGAATCCTGGGCCACTTTCGGTGCCGACCTGCATCTTGACCTCTCCGCCGGACGCGGCCTGCGGGCCGGGCTCGTCGAGGCGTTGCGGGAGGCCGCGCGCAGCGGGCGGCTGCCCCCCGGGACCCGGCTGCCGTCCTCGCGTACCTTCGCGGCCGACCTCGGGATCGCCCGGAACACGGTTGCGGAGGCGTACGCCGAGCTCGTCGCCGAAGGCTGGCTGACGGCCCGCCAGGGCTCGGGCACCCGGGTCGCGGAACAGGCCCGTCCGCGTGCCCGGCCCGCGGCGGCGGCCCGGGTGCGCAGCCCCGCGCGGCGGGGGACCGCGTACAGCCTGCTGGCCGGCAGCCCGGACCTCGGCGGGTTTCCGCGGGCGGCCTGGCTGTCGGCCGCCCGGCGGGCCCTGACCGACGCGCCGAACGAGGCCTTCGGGTACGGGCTCGACCCGCGCGGCCGGGTCGAGCTGCGGGAGGCCCTGGCGGGTTACCTGTCGCGGGCGCGCGGGGTGTACGCGGACCCGGAGCGGATCGTGCTGTGCGCGGGGTACGCGCATGCGCTGATGCTGCTGGCGGGGGTGCTGCGGGCGCGGCGGGTACGGGAGGTGGCGGTGGAGGGGTACGGCCTCGGCGAGCACCGGGAGCTGCTGACCGGGGCCGGGCTGCGGACCCGGCCGCTTCCGGTGGACGGGGCGGGGGCGTGCACGGTGGAACTGCCCGACGGGGTGGGGGCGGTGCTGCTGACTCCGGCGCACCAGTTCCCGACCGGGGCCGCGCTGACCCCGCAGCGGCGGGCGGCGGCGGTCGACTGGGCGCGGACCACGGGCGGGCTCGTCCTGGAGGACGACTACGACGGCGAATTCCGCTACGACCGGCAGCCGGTGGGGGCGCTGCAGGGGCTCGACCCGGAGCGGGTGGCCTACCTCGGCACGGCGAGCAAGTCGCTGGCGCCGGGGCTGCGGATGGGGTGGATGGTGCTGCCGGCGGGGCTGGTGGACGAGGTCGTCGCAGCGAAGGGGCGCATCGACTGGACGTCGAGCGCGTTGGACCAGCTCACGCTCGCGGAGTTCATCCGGTCGGGGGCGTACGACCGGCACGTGCGGGGGATGCGGCTGCGGTACCGCCGCCGGCGCGACGAGCTGGTGGCGGCGGTCGCGGGGCGGGTGGCGGTGTCGGGGATCGCGGCGGGGCTGCACGCGGTGCTGGACCTTCCCGAGGGGACGCAGCCCGCGGTGCTGCGGGCCGCGGCCTGGCAGGACCTGGCCCTCGAAACCCTGTCCCGCTACGCCCATCCGGAGGCGGCGCTCCCGCCCCGCGAGGCGCTGGTGGTGGGCTACGGCACCCCCTCGACCAGCGCCTGGTCCCCCACCCTGCGCGCCCTGGTCGCCGCGCTCCCGTGAGGTCAGGCGGGGTCGGGTCCCGGCGGGGGCTCGCCGAAGCGGGACAGGGCCAGGGCTCCGCACACCGCCACCGCGAAGCCCAGGACGGCCAGCCAGACCAGGCCTTCGCGGGTGCGGTCGCCGAGCCACGCCACCCCCACCGCCGCCGGCCCGATCGTCTCGCCCAGCACCATCCCCGCGGTGGCCGCCGTCACCGAGCCGCGCTGCAGCGCCGAGGTGAGCAGCAGGAAGGCCGCACCGCCGCCCAGCAGCAGCGCGTACAGGGCCGGGTTCGCGAAGGAGATCCCGTCGATGAGGCGGACGGCCACCTCCACCACCCCGAAGCCCGTCCCCGCGGCCAGGCCGAGGAGCAGCGCCCGGGGCCGGTCCGGCAGGCCGCCCGCCACGGCCCCCACCAGCAGCACCAGGGCGGCCACCCCGAGCAGCCCGAACTTCAGCGCGAGGGAGCCGGTCCCGGAGCCCTCTTCGCCCGAGGCCAGTCCCAGCAGCGCCAGCCCCGCGCACACCACGGCCACCGCCGCCCACTCGGCTCCGCTCAACCGGACCCGGAGCAGTCGCGCCGCGACCACCGCCGTCACCGCGAGGCTCGCGGCCAGCGCCGCACCGACGGCGTAGATGGGGATGTGTGTGAGCGCCACGATCTGGAGGACGAAGCCGACGGCGTCCAGGGCGAGGCCCGCCACGTACCGCCACTGCCGCAGCGCCCGCAGGAGCAGTGCCGTGTCCACCCCCGAGCCGGTCCCCGGCTCCGCGGCCCGGGCCGCCATCGCCTGCAGGACCGATGCCGTACCGAAGCAGACCGCCGCACCGAGCGCACAAATCATCCCAAGGAGCACGAATTGACTCTAGGTCATGGAGGTGCGGCGAGGGTTTGGGCGGCCGGATTCCATCGCCTTGCCGTCCCGTTCTAGTCTGTCGCCCATGGTCATGGACAGCACGAGTACGAGCAGCAGCACCGCCCGCCGCCGCATGCGGTCCGGCGCCGTCGCCCTCGGCGGGATGGGACTGCTGGCCGCCGCGCTCGTGGCCTGCGGCAAGAGCGACGAGCCCGACAAGCGCTGCGTGGACCGCGTCACGCTGGAGAAGCTCAACAGCAAGGAGTGCAAGAGCGGCAGCAGTAGCAGCCGCGGCGCGTACTACTACGGCGGGAGCGTCCGCAACAACAAGGTCAGCGGCGGCAGCTTCGACAAGTCCGCCGTCACCCGCGGCGGCATCGGCGGCCACTCCAGCTCCAGCGGCGGCTGAGCCCGTGCGGCGCCACACCATCGAGCCCCGCCCGGACTGGCAGCGGACCGTCGAGGAGCAGGGGCTGATCTACCCCCTCACCCGCTACCCGGACGACTCCCTGCGCCCCTACTGGGACGAGAGCGCGTACTACTCCTTCTCGCTGCCCGAGGTCGAGGCCCTGGAGGACGTCGTCGAGGAGTTGCACGCCATGTGCCTGGCCGCGGCCGCGCACATCGTCGAGCACGACCGCTTCGCCGACCTCGGCATCACCGACCCCGACCTCGCCGCCCTGATCGCCGAGTCCTGGCGCAGGCGCGCCGAACAGCCCTCCCTGTACGGCCGGTTCGACCTGCACTACGACGGCTCCGGCAGCCCGGCCAAGATGCTGGAGTACAACGCGGACACCCCCACCTCCCTCGTCGAGGCGGCGAGCCCGCAGTGGTTCTGGATGGAGGAGCGCTTCCCCGGCGCCGACCAGTGGAACTCCCTGCACGAGCGGCTCGTCGACGCCTGGCGCCGGCAGGCGGAGCTGCTGCCGCCCGGGCCGCTGCACTTCGCGCACTCCGAGACCGACGAGCTCGGCGAGGACCTCATGACGGTGGCCTACCTCCAGGAGACCGCCGAACAGGCGGGTCTGGAGACCGAGGCGCTGTCCGTCGAGCAGATCGGCTGGGACAGCCTGTCGGGCCGGTTCGTGGACCAGAAACTCCGCTTCATCCGCAGCTGCTTCAAGCTCTACCCCTGGGAGTGGCTGGCCACCGACCCCTTCGGCCCGCAGGTCCTCGGCACGTACGACCACGGCGGCGGATCCGGCAGCACCTGCTGGATCGAGCCGCTGTGGAAGATGCTGCTGTCCAACAAGGCGCTGCTGGCGATCCTGTGGGAGCTCTTCCCCGACCACCCCAACCTGCTGCCCGCCTACCTCGACGGCCCGCGCGAACTGGCCGACACCACCGGCTACGCGGCCAAGCCGCTGCTGGGCCGCGAGGGCGCCGGGGTCACCCTCCACGAGGCCGGTCCGGGCGGGGAGCCGTTCGTACCGGCCGAGGGGGAGACGTACTGCTTCCAGGCCCTGGCCCCGCTGCCCGACTTCGACGGCAACCGGGTCGTGCTCGGCGCGTGGGTCGTCGAGGAGGAGGCGGCCGGGCTCGGCATCCGGGAATCGGCGGGGCCGGTCACGGACGAGTACGCCCGCTTCCTGCCCCACGTCATCCTCTGATCACCCGGCGAGCACGGCCCGCAGCTGGTCCAGGCCCCAGTCCAGGTCCTCCTTGCTGATCACCAGCGGCGGGGCGATCCGGATCGTCGCCCCGTGGGTGTCCTTGACCAGCACGCCCCGCTGCATCAGCTGCTCGGAGACCTGCCGGCCGGTGCCGTGCCCCGGGGCGATGTCCACACCCGCCCACAGGCCGCGCCCGCGGACGGCCGTCACCGCGCCGCCGCCGACCAGCAGGCCGAGCTCGCGGTGCAAGTGGTCGCCGAGTTCGGCGGCGCGCTGCTGGTGCTCGCCGGTGCGCAGCATCGCGATCACCTCCAGGGCGACGGCGCAGGCCAGCGGATTGCCGCCGAAGGTGGAGCCGTGCTCGCCGGGGCGGAACACCCCGAGCACGTCCCGGTCGGCGACGACCGCGGAGACCGGGACCACACCGCCGCCCAGGGCCTTGCCGAGGATGTAGACGTCCGGCACGACCCCTTCGTGCTCGCAGGCGAAGGTCGTGCCGGTCCGGCCCAGACCCGACTGGATCTCGTCCGCCATGAACAGCACGTTGCGCTCGCGCGTCAGCTCCCGTACGCCCGGGAGGTATCCGGGCGGCGGCACGAGGACCCCCGCCTCGCCCTGGATCGGCTCCAGCAGCACGGCCACGGTGTTCGAGGTGACGGCGTGGGACAGCGCGGTGAGGTCCCCGTACGGCACGATCTCGAAGCCCGGCGTGTACGGGCCGAAGTGGTCGCGGGCCTCGTGGTCGGTCGAGAAGCTCACGATGGTCGTCGTGCGGCCGTGGAAGTTGTCGGACGCGACCACGATCTTGGCGTGGCCGTCCGGCACGCCCTTGACCTCGTAGCCCCACTTGCGGGCGGTCTTCACCGCCGTCTCCACCGCCTCCGCTCCGGTGTTCATCGGCAGCACCATCTCCTTGCCGCACAGCGCGGCCAGCTCGGCGCAGAACTCGGCGAAGCGGTCGTGGTGGAAGGCGCGCGAGGTGAGCGTGACCCGCTCCAACTGGGCGTGGGCCGCGTCGATGAGACGGCGGTTGCCGTGGCCGAAGTTGAGCGCCGAGTAGCCCGCCAGCATGTCGAGGTAGCGACGGCCTTCGACGTCGGTCATCCACGCGCCTTCGGCGGACGCCACGACGACGGGCAGCGGGTGGTAGTTGTGCGCACTGTGGGCCTCGGCGGCACGCAGGGCATCAGCGGTTGTCGACACGGGGTCTCCGATCGTCGGTCGTGCGGGCGGGCCGGCCGGCCCCGGATGACGAGTGGTGGCGCCACCCTGTATACGGGTATACGGCTATACGTCGCTCGTATACCGGGCGCGGAAACCTTTCTTGTGGCCCGCCCGCTATGGTGGGCGCTACGCACGGCGACTGGCGTACGGAGAACCAACTCCGGGGGAGTCGTGCGCGGACGACCGCACACAGGGCCGCTCGCCTGGGCCTCGCGGGGACGAGAGCCGACATCGACCCCGGAGGAGCCCCCGTGAACGCGCGCCGCCATCCCGCCCTTTCCGCGACCGACCCCGAGCTGGCGTCCTTCGTCGCGGCGGAGGAGACCCTGCAGGCCGAGACCCTGCGCCTGATCCCCAGCGAGAACTACGTGTCGGCGGCGGTGCTCGAAGCCTCCGGCACGGTGCTGCAGAACAAGTACAGCGAGGGCTACCCCGGCCGCCGCTACTACGAGGGCCAGCAGAACATCGACCGCGTCGAGGCGCTCGCCGTCGAGCGGGCCAAGGGCCTGTTCGGGGTGGACCACGCGAACGTCCAGCCGTACTCGGGCTCGCCCGCGAACCTGGCCGTGTACCTGGCCTTCGCGAAGCCCGGCGACACGGTGATGGGCATGGCCCTGCCGATGGGCGGGCACCTGACGCACGGCTGGGGCGTCTCGGCGACGGGCTCCTGGTTCCGCGGTGTCCAGTACGGCGTCCGCGCCGACACCGGCCTCATCGACTACGACGCGGTACGCGACCTCGCCCTCGCGGAGCGACCCAAGCTGATCTTCTGCGGCGGCACCGCGCTGCCCCGCACGATCGACTTCGAGGCCTTCGCCTCGATCGCCGCCGAGGCGGGCTCGGTCCTCGTCGCGGACGTGGCGCACATCGCGGGCCTCATCGCGGGCGGGGCCCACCCGTCGCCGGTCGGGCACGTGGACGTGGTCTCCACGACGACCCACAAGACCCTGCGGGGCCCGCGCGGCGCGATGCTGATGTGCAAGGAGGAGCACGCCAAGGCCATCGACAAGGCGGTGTTCCCGGGCCTCCAGGGCGGGCCGCACAACCAGACGACGGCGGGCATCGCGGTGGCCCTGCACGAGGCGGCGCAGCCGTCGTTCGTGACGTACGCGCACGCGGTCGTCGCCAACGCCAAGGCGCTGGCCGCGCAGTTGCTGGCCCGGGGCTTCGACCTGGTGTCGGGCGGTACGGACAACCACCTGATCCTGGTGGACCTGACCTCCCGGGGCGTGCCGGGCAAGGTGGCGGCCAAGGCGCTGGACCGCGCGGGCATCGTGGTGAACTACAACACGGTCCCGTTCGACCCGCGCAAGCCCTTCGACCCGTCGGGCATCCGGATCGGCACCCCCTCGCTCACCTCCCGCGGCCTGACCGAGGAGCACATGCCGCTGGTGGCGGACTGGATCTCCCGCGCGGTGGACGCGGCGTCCGCGTCCGACGAGGCGGCCCTGTCCGTGGTCCGCAAGGAGGTCACCGCCCTCATGGCCACCCACCCGGCCCCGGGCCTCCCGGTCTCCTGACCGCGCGGGGCCCCTGCGCGGCGGGGCTGTGCGGGGGCCGGGGGCGGTGACGGGGTGGGGTGTCGTCCGGGGCTCATGATTCATGGCGCCCGATCCGGATCGCGTTGGTGATCGGGATCAGGCGCCAACACATCACGTTCCACGCCCGGTCAACACCCCACCCCGCCCCCGCCCCCGCCCCCGGCCGGGCGTCCCGCAGCCGGGGCCGGCACTCGCAGGGCCAAAGCGGTCGCTTGCTTCGGGCAAGATCCGGACGCGCCGCTACGCGGCGGTACCCCCAGCCGCCGCCCGCCCGGCACGGCCCGCCCGCCCGGCGCCCCCGCAAGGACCCGGCGGCTTCCGGCCACGGAACGGCCGGAGTCGGCCCCCGCACCTGAGAGAATGGAGCCATGGCTTCTGATCGTCCTCGCGCGCTCTCCGGCATCCAGCCCACCTCCGGCTCGTTCCACCTCGGGAACTACCTCGGAGCCATCCGCCAGTACGTCGCCCTGCAGGAGACGCACGACGCCTTCTACATGGTCGTCGACCTGCACGCGATCACCATGCCCCAGGATCCGAAGGACCTCCGCGCGAACACCCGGCTCTCGGCCGCGCAGCTCCTCGCCGCCGGCCTCGATCCCGACCGCTGCACGCTCTTCATCCAGAGCCACGTCCCCGAGCACGCCCAGCTCGCCTGGGTGATGAACTGCATCACCGGCTTCGGCGAGGCCAGCCGGATGACCCAGTTCAAGGACAAGTCCGCCAAGGGCGGGGTGAACAGCGCCAGCGTCGGCCTGTTCACGTACCCGATCCTCCAGGTCGCCGACATCCTGCTCTACCAGGCGAACGCCGTCCCCGTCGGCGAGGACCAGCGCCAGCACATCGAGCTGACCCGCGACCTTGCCGAGCGCTTCAACCAGCGCTTCGGCGAGACCTTCACGCTGCCCGCCGCGCACATCGTCAAGGAAGTCGCGAAGATCTACGACCTCCAGGACCCGTCGATCAAGATGTCGAAGTCCGCCTCGTCCCCCAAGGGCCTGATCAACCTCCTCGACGAGGCCAAGGCCACCGAGAAGAAGATCAAGAGCGCGGTCACCGACACCGAGGCCGAGGTCCGCTTCGACACCGCGGCCAAGCCCGGCGTCAGCAACCTGCTCACGATCTACTCCACCCTCACGGGCGAGAGCATCCCCGCCCTGGAGGCCAAGTACGAGGGCAAGGGTTACGGCGCGCTGAAGACCGACCTGGCCGGTGTGATGGTCGATTTCGTCACACCGTTCAAGCAGCGCACCCAGGAATACCTGGACGACCCGGAGACGCTGGACTCCATCCTGGCCAAGGGCGCGGAGAAGGCCCGCGCCGTCGCCGCCGAGACCCTGGCGCAGGCGTACGACCGGCTCGGTCTGGTGCCCGCCAAGCACTGACGACCGGGGCCCCTGGCAATCCGGGGGGTTTCGGCCCCACACTGGGGCGGCAGGCCGCACACAGCATTCGACGGAGGAGACATACGTGGGGACCGTAACGCTCGGCGTTTCGATCGCGGTCCCGGAGCCGTACGGCAGCCAGCTCCAGCAGCTGCGCGCCGGCTTCGGGGACGCCGCCGCGCACGGCATCCCCACGCATGTCACCCTCGTCCCGCCCACCGAGGTGGAAGCGGAGCGGCTCCCGGAGATCCGGGCCCACCTGGCCGAGGTCGCGTCCGCCTTCGGCCCCTTCGTGATGCGCCTGGCGGGGACGGGAACCTTCCGTCCGCTCTCGCCGGTCGTCTTCGTCCAGGTCGTCGAGGGCGCCACGGGCTGCACCCGGCTCCAGGGCCTGCTGCGCGACGCGGGCGGACCGCTCCAGCGGGAGCTGGCGTTCCCGTACCACCCGCACGTCACCGTCGCCCACGGGATCTCCGAGGAGGCGATGGACCTGGCGTTCGACACCCTCGCCGACTACGCGGCCGAGTGGATGTGCTCCGGATTCGCGCTCTACGAGCAGGGCCCGGACGGGGTCTGGCGCAAGCTGCGCGAGTACCCCTTCGGGAGTGGCCCGGCCGGCGGTGTCCCGGCGCAGCTCGGCTCACCGGTCGACGAGGCGACGGGGGCGAACGGGCCGGGCGCGTCCTCCGCGCCGCGCTCCTGAGGCAGCGGCCGCGAGGTCTGCCGCAGGGCCCGGCGGACATGGAACGAGAGCGTCCGCAGGACCAGCGTGTGGAACGGACGAGCCGTGGGGCGAAAAGTCACAATCGACGACCGTAGTGCCCAAAAGCGACAATCTCTGCTATTTCCGTCGGCTCCTTTACGGTGACCCCATGGACTGGCTGACGAAACTCCCGGTGATCGGCCCGCTCGCGGCCCGTCTGATGCGCACCCACGCATGGCGCTCGTACGAACGTCTCGACCGCGTCCACTGGACCCGGTTGGCCTCCGCGATCACCTTCATCAGCTTTCTCGCCCTCTTCCCCCTGATCACCATGGCCGCGGCCGTCGGCGCCGCGCTGCTCAGCCCGAGCCGGCTCGACCGCCTGCAGAAGACCCTGGCCGAACAGGTCCCCGGCATCTCCGACCAGCTCGACCTCAACAGCCTCGTCGCGAACGCGGGCACGATCGGCCTCGTCGCCGCGGCCGTCCTGCTGTTCACCGGCATCGGCTGGGTCGGCTCGATGCGGGACTGCCTGCGGGCGGTCTGGGAGAAGGACGACGAGGACGAGGGGAACCCCTTCGTCCGCAAGGGCAAGGACGCGCTCGTCCTCCTCGGCCTCGGCGGCGCGGCCCTCGGCTCGGCGGCGGCCTCCGTCATCGGCTCGACCGCCGTCGGCAGGTTCGGCGCGTGGCTGGGCGTCCCCCCGCACGGGGCGGGCGGCGTGCTCCTGCGCATCGGGGCCTTCCTCGTCGGCGTCCTCGCGGCCTTCCTCCTGCTGCTGTACGTACTGAGCCTGCTGCCCGGGGTCGAACCGTCCCGCAGCCGCCTGATCCAGGCCTCCCTGATGGGCGCGGCGGGGTTCGAGCTGCTGAAGCTCCTGATCAGCGGCTATATGCGCGGGGTCGCGGCCAAGAGCATGTACGGGGCCTTCGGCGTGCCGGTCGCCCTGCTGCTCTGGATCAACTTCACCTCGAAGCTGCTGCTCTTCTGCGCGGCCTGGACGGCCGCCGACGCGCCCGCCGGCCCCAGGGCGCCGGAGTCCCGGAGTCCCGGAGCCCCGGACGCGGGGGAGTCCTAGACGAGGGTGGTGTCCTGGCCGCTGCGGCGCCCGCGCGGGCTGCGCGGCCAGCGGCGGTTGACGGCGTACGCGCCGGCCGCCACCACCGCGAGCGCCCCGCCCGCGACCCCGAGCGCGGTGCCGGCGCCGCCGCCGGAGCCGGCGGCCGACGCCGTCGACGCGTCGTGTTCGTGCGACTGGGCCGGGGAGCCGAGGGAGGTGGTGTCGGCGCTCTTCGGCGGCACCAGTTCCCCCACCGGCTTGACCTTGCCGAGGGCGGCGAAGCCCCAGTCGAAGAGCGCGGCGGTCTCCTCGTAGACGGAGTTGAGGCCCCCTGCGGCCGGATTCATCACCGTGACGAGCAGCTTGTTGCCGCCGCGCTGGGCCGCGCCGGTGAAGGTGGAGCCGGCCATCGTGGTGTTGCCGTTCTTCACCCCCGCGATGCCCTTGTACGGGGTGATGCCGCCCGCGCCCGTCATCAGCCGGTTGGTGTTCTGGATCTCGAAGTACTCGCGGGGCTTCCCGGGCTCCTGGCGGCCGGGGAACTTGGCGCTCACCGTCCCGCAGTACTCCCGGAAGTCCTCCTTCTGCAGGCCGGAGCGGGCGATGAGAGTGAGGTCGTACGCGCTCGACACCTGCTCGGGGGCGTCGTACCCGTCGGGCGAGACCACGTGGGTGTCGAGGGCCTGCAGCTCCTCGGCGTGCGCCTGCATGTCCTTGACGGTCTTCCCGATGCCGCCGTTCATGGCGGACAGCACGTGCACGGCGTCGTTCCCGGACCGCAGGAACACCCCGAGCCACAGGTCGTGGACGCTGTACTCGTGGTCCTCCTTGACCCCGACCAGGCTGGAGCCCTCACCGACGCCGGACATGTCCTCGTCGGTGACCTTGTGGACCGCGTCCTTGGGGAGGGTGGGGAGCACCGTGTCCGCGAAGAGCATCTTCATGGTGGAGGCCGGGGGCAGCCGCCAGTGCGCGTTGTTCGCCGCCAGGACCTCGCCCGTCTCCGCGTCGGCCACGATCCACGACCGGCCCGTCAGATCCGTCGGCAGGGCCGGCGCACCTGCCAGCGGATTCACCTGCACCCCGGGCTTGCCGAGGGCGGCTCCGCCGACCGTGGACATGGAGGCGGGCGGCGCTGCCGCCTTGGGGGCCTGCAGGCCCTTGGGCGGCACTCCCTTCCCGTCGGGAGCGGGCGACGGCGGCGCGGCATGCGCGGGCGCCACGAGCACGGCGGGGACCAGCAGCGCGGCGGAAAGGACCGCCAACGCGGTCTTTTTGGCAGACACGCAGGTGAACGTACATCCCGATGGGCTGTCCGGCGCCACGGCCCGGCCTACGTGTCGGAACCACTGCCGGGACAGCCCACCCGGACGCGTCCGTCCTGGGGACGAAACCCATACTGGGAGCATGAAACTCAGCCGCGCCGCCTCCTGGTTCCTGCTCGCCTTCGGAGTGTGGAGCTGGGTCATCTGGGCAACCTTCGTCAAGAACCTGTGGCAGGACGCCAGTGGCCTGGCGTTCGATGCGGCGGGCGAGCCGACGGCCTACTTCTGGGTCCACCTTCTCCTGGCCGTCACGTCCTTTCTCCTTGGGACGGCCGTTGGTGTGATCGGGTTGCGCAGTGTGCGGGCGCTGCGGCGCGGATCCCGCGAGGACACCCCCGCATGAGGATCGCGGTCTTCGCGGCCGTGGCCCTGCTGGTCCTGGGCCTCCTGGCGCTGGTCCACCGCTGGCTGTGGATCCGGCTGGTCCGCGACACGACCCGGCCGGGCGGGCCGGCCCGCCGGACGGGCACCGCTCTCGCCTTCGCCCTGCCGCTGCTGTCCTTGGCCGCCCTGACGGCGGGCCGGGCGGGGGCGCCGTTCCCGCTCCAGCAGGCGGTGTCCTGGCCGGGCTACCTGTGGCTCGCGGTGCTCCTGTACCTGACCCTGGCCCTCCTCGTGACGGAACCGGTCCGCGCGCTCCTCCTGCGGGGCAGCGCCGCGGCGGCCGGACCGGAGCCCCGGGTGCGGGCGGGGGCGGCCGCCGGCGGCGAAGCACCCCCGCAGGGCCGCCACACCGACACCGGTCCCGGCACCGCACCGGCCGCCGCGCCCCCGGCCACCCGGGACACCGCGGCCCCGGCCACCCGGGACACCGCGGCCCCCGCTCCCGGTGACAGCGGGGGCGACGGGGTCACCCGGCGGCGCTTCGTGGCGCGGTCGCTCGGCGGGGCCGCCGCCGCAGCCGCCCTCGGCACCGTCGGCCTCGGCACGTACGGCGTCCTGCGCGGCCCCCGCGTCAAGCGCGTCCGCGTCCCCCTCGCCAAACTCCCGCGCGCCGCCCACGGCTACCGGATCGCCGTCGTCAGCGACATCCACCTCGGCCCGGTCCTCGGCCGCGCCCACACCACCCGCATCGTCGAGACGATCAACCGCACGCAGCCCGACCTGATCGCCGTCGTCGGCGACCTCGTGGACGGCAACGTCCACGACCTCGGCTCCGCCGCCGAGCCCCTCAGGTGGCTGCGCGCCCGCCACGGCTCGTACTTCGTCACCGGCAACCACGAGTACTTCTCCGGCGCGCAGCAGTGGATCGACGAGGTGCGCGAACTGGGCCTGACCCCCCTGGAGAACGCCCGCCGGGCCCTGCCCCACTTCGACCTCGCCGGAGTCAACGACATCCAGGGCGAGTCGGAGGGCCACGGCCCCGACTTCGGGGCGGCGCTGGGCGACCGGGACCGCGCCCGCGCCGCCGTCCTCCTCGCACACCAGCCCGTCGTCATCCACGACGCCGTCCGCCACGGCGTGGACCTCCAGCTCTCCGGCCACACCCACGGCGGCCAGCTCTGGCCCGGCAACCACCTCGCCGAGCTCGCCAACCCCACCGTCGCGGGCCTGGAGCGCTACGGGGACACCCAGCTCTACGTCTCCCGCGGCGCCGGCGCCTGGGGTCCCCCGGTCAGGGTCGGGGCGCCGTCCGACATCACCGTCGTCGAACTCGCCTCGTACCAGGCCTGAACCCCGCCCGCCGTCGCCGGAGCGGGCTCAGGCGGCGGCGAGGCGCCGTTCGAGGCCGTCGAGGATGAGCTCCAGCCCGTAGTCGAACTCCGCCCCGTGGTCGTACCCGGGCGCGAGCACGTGCTCCCGGGTGAACTCGGCCAGGTGCGGGTAGCCGTCCGCCGGGAACGCGGCCAGGAACTCCGCGGCGGCCCCGCCCGCGTCCTGCGGGTCGAACGGCAGGGCGGCCTCCGTCAGGGCGAACCCGTAGACGTAGCTGTCCAGCAGCGAGTAGGCGTGCGCCGCGAGCGCGAAGGGGAAGCCGCCGCGCCGCAGGGTGGCGATCACGGCGTCGTGGTGGCGCAGCGTGGCCGGGCCGGGGTGGGCGCGCGACTCCATCACCGCGGTCGCCCACGGGTGGCGGCGCAGCACGGCCCGGGCCGAGTGGGCGCGGTGCTGCAGCGCGGTGCGCCAGTCGGCGTCGGCCGGTGGCAGGTCGATCTCGCCGAAGACGACGTCGACGATGCCGTCGATGATCGCCTCCTTGTTGGACACGTGGTGGTACAGGGACATCGGCTTGACGCCGAGCTCTTGGGCCAGCGACCTGATCGTGAGCGCGGCGATGCCGCCGGTGTCCGCGACGCCGACCGCCGCGGCGAGCACCTTGTCCCGGCTGAGCGGAGCCTGCTTGGCCATGTGTCTTCCGTAGGGGTGGGGAGTTGACTGCTGCCCCGAGGTTACCGTACTAAGTAAGTCGTACTTAGTACGGTAGAGAGGGTGTGCGGGATGGGCGGCATGGAAATGAGCGGCATGGAAGCCATGAGGGCGATCGTCCAGGAGGGCTACGGCCCTCCCGACGTGCTGCGGCCGGCCGAGGTGCCCCGGCCCGTCCCCGCGGCCGGCGAAGTGCTCCTGCGGGTCCGGGCGGCCGGCGTGGACCGGGGCACCTGGCACGCCATGACGGGCAGGCCGTACGCGGTACGGCTGGCCCTGGGGCTGCGCGGGCCGAGGAGCCGGGTGGCCGGGCTGGACGTGGCGGGGACCGTCGTCGCGCTGGGCGAAGGGGTGACCGGCTTCGCGGTCGGCGACGAGGTGTACGGCGTCGCCCGCGGCTCCTTCGCCGAGTACGCCACCGCCCGCGCGGACCGGATCGCCCCCAAGCCGGCCCGGCTGGGCTTCGAGGAGGCCGCCGTCGTGGCGGTCTCGGCGTGCACGGCGCTGCGGGGACTGCGCGACGCCGGCCGGGTGCGCCCGGGGCAGCGCGTCCTGGTGGTCGGGGCCTCGGGCGGGGTGGGGACGTACGCGGTGCAGCTGGCCAAGGCCTTCGGAGCCGAGGTGACCGGCGTGTGCAGCGCGGCCAAGGCCGACCTGGTCCACTCGATCGGCGCGGACCGGGTCATCGACTACGCCCGCGAGGACTTCGCGGCCGACGGCCGCAGGTGGGACCTGGTCCTGGACATCGGCGGGAGCAGCCCGCTCTCCCGGCTCCGCCGGGCCCTCACACCCCGCGGGACCCTCGTCATCGCGGGCGGCGAGGACGCCGGCGACTGGATCGGGATGGGGCGGCAGTTCGGTGCGCTCGCGCTGTCGCCCTTCGTACGGCAGCGGCTGGCCGTGCTCTTCGCGGCGCCGCGCCGGGCCGACCTCGACACGCTGAACGGGCTGATCGAGGCGGGGAGCCTGACCCCGGTCGTGGGCGCCACGTACGGCCTGGACGCGGTGCCCGAGGCGGTACGCCGCCTCGCGGCGGGCCAGGCGCGCGGGAAGACCGCCATCACGATCGCCCCGGCGGAGCGGGACGCCTCCTGAGGACCGCCCTCCGGATCAGGCCGGGCCCGGGGTTCCGCGGGCTCCTCGGGCCGGCTCTTCGTCCCCGTTCGCCGGACCGGCTACTCGGCCGGTTCGGTTTCCGGGTCCGAGGCGCGCTTCTTGTTCGCCACGGCGGTCTGCGCCATGCCCGGCAGGAAGTCCGCAAACAGTTCGTGCAGCTCGCGCACCAGCGGCCGCAGCACCCGGAACCGGGCGAGGACGATGCCCCGCGTCGTCAGCTGCGCGCCGCGCTCCGCGAGTTTGCGGGTCTTCTCGCTGCCCGGCGACCGGTCGAAGACCCAGTACAGGACGAGTCCCATGTGCGAGAGCCACATCAGCTCCGGCAGCACGTCGGCCAGTTCGGCCGGCACCTTCGTCTTCGCGCCGGCCAGTACCTCGCGGTGCATGTCGATCGCCGCCCGGCGGGCGGGTTCCGATTCGGTGGAGAAGGGGCTCAGCGGACTCTCCGGGTCGGCCGCGTTCTTGAAGAACTGCGAGGCGAACTCGTGGTACGGCTCGGCGATGTCCAGCCAGCTCGTCAGCACGCCCGCGAGCCGCTTCTGCAGATCGCTCTCGTGTTCCAGGATGGGTCGGACCGCCGCCTGGTGCGCGGCGCCGATCCGGTCGTAGAACCCCTGGACCAGGTGTTCCTTGGACTCGAAGTAGTAGTAGGCGTTGCCGACCGAGACCCCCGCCTCCTTGGCGATGGCCCGCATGGTCGTCTTGTCGAAGCCGCGCTCCTGGAAGAGACGGAGCGCGGTTTCGAGGATGAGCGTGCGGGTCTGCTCGCTCTTGGGAGCCTTCTGATCAGTCACGGTGTACGAGCCTATCGGGGCGCGCAGTGGTCGTCACAGGCCGGTTCCGCCACCTCCGCCTCGTCCGCCGGCCCGCCTTCGGTCCGTACGGCCTGCCGCCACGCGGAGGCGGTGTACAGGGCCGCCCGGGCGAAGGGCCGGCCCGCCGGGGTGGCGAGCCAGTTCGCCTTCGGCCGGTGCTCGGCCAGCGCCCACAGGCACACGATGAAGGCGTCGGTGCCGGTCCACACCTGGCCCCTGTCCCCGACGACGGTGATCTCGCGGAGCGTTTCCGCGTGGGCGAGGTGCGGGAACAGCCGGCGGGCCTCGGCGGACGCGGCGGGCACGAGCCGGAGCGGCACCAGCTGCTGCTGCCCCAGCAGCCAGTGCCGGATGTGGACGCAGAGCGGGCAGTCGGCGTCGTAGAGGACGGTCAGGTGCCGGGTGGCCGGCGCGGCCGGTGCCATCGGTCAGGCCCCGGCCGGGGCGGTCCACCCCTGCGGGGCCACCGGCGGCGTCTGCTGGCGCTCCATGATCCCCCGGCGGCGCATCTTGTTCAGCACCCAGACGTTGCCGAGGTGCATGACGCCGAGGACGAGCAGGACCACACCGAGCTTGACCGAGAGCGCCTCGAACAGTCCGCGGGCGTCGAGGATGGCATCGGCCGACCGCAGGTAGAGGGCCACGAAGCCGATGTTGACGAGGTAGAAGCCGACCACCAGGAGGTGGTTCACGGCGTCCGCGAGCTTCTCGTTCCCGTGCAGGACGTCGGCGATGAAGATCCGCCCGTTGCGGCTGAGGGTGCGGGCCACCCAGATGGTGAGCCCGATGCTGATGAGCAGGTAGATGACGTATGCGACGACGGTGAGGTCCATGCCTCGCCCCCCTTGAACGTGTTCAACTCGTTGGCATGGCTGACTGTAGACCTCTTTTTGAACAGGTTCAAGCGTTGGGTGGGAGCGGGAGGGTTCGCAGCCGTGGATCAGCAGGGCGGCCGCAGCCCGTCGTACGGGCCGGCCGGTCGGGCCGCCGAGACGATCGCCGCCTCGGGGCGCGGCATCGGGGTGCCGTCGGGCAGCAGGAGGGGGCCCGGCTCCAGGACGGTGCCGACCTCGGCGCCGCGACTGGTGGTGTTCTCGGCCGTGACGCGGGTCAGGGGCGTGGGCGTGAGCGTCTGCTTCTCGCGGACGTACGCGACGAAGCTCTCGAAGTCGCGCTGGTGGCGGTACGGCGCCTGGAAGCCGGAGAGCGCCGGGTAGCCGTCGTTCGCGAGGAACGTGTACGAGGGGGCCGCGAGCCGGTAGGTGCGGGCGAGGTCGAGCGGCGCGCCGTCGATGAACACGTCGGCCGGGTTCACACGGTCGCCGACCCTGCCCAGGGCGTTGAAGGAGTAGCGGACGTTCTTGGAGACGGCCAGGGGCGCGAAGAGCAGCTCCCCGCTCGCCGCGGTCGTCCACTGCTGCTCCAGGGCGTCGTGGATCTGCTGCCCGGTCACCGTCGCGCTGACGATCGGGTCGCCGAAGCCGACGGCCTTCCAGGCGTGGCCGAAGGTGACGGCGCCGGCCGAGGCCGTGTCGCGGACCAGGTCGCCGGCGATGAGGGCCTGCCCCACCCGGGGGGCCGCGGCGACCACGGCGAGCTGGGCCGGGAGGTTGGGGTGGATGTTCGCGTCGTTCTCGGGGTCGGTCGGCCGGCTGCCCGCCCACAGGGCCCAGTCGGCGACGAGGTCGCCCATGGTGCTCTCGCCGGCGGTGCTGCGGGTCCGCAGGAACGAGCCGGTCTGCGTGCCGATCCGGGAGGCGTCGCGCGCGGCCGCCTGGCCGGCCCAGTAGTCGACGACCTCCTTGAGCGCCGGATCGGGGGTGACGTCACGGGTGTTGGGGTGGTTGGTGGACACGGTCAGCTCGCGGACCACCCTGCCGGTGAGCGGGTCGAGGCGGAGGTTGATCTCGTTGACGAGCTGGCCGTAGCAGCCGGCCTCGACGAACGGGCGGGGTACGCCGTTCGGGTCGGGGAGCATCATGTTGAACCGGGTGTGCCAGTGGCCGGTGACGATCGCGTCGATGTCGGGGGAGACCCGCAACGCCAGGTCGAGGGCCGGGCCGGAGGGGTCGGAGCCGCTGTTGAAGTCGGCGCCCGCCACCGCTCCGTCGTGCATGCTGAGCACGATGGCACCGACGCCCTGGGCCTTGAGCAGGGCCGCGTAGGAGTTGGCGGTGGCGATCTCGTCGAGGGTGGCCAGGCCGGGCTGGTAGGAACCGGGGAAGAGCTCGGTGCCGAGGGCGGTGAGGTGGATGAAGCCGATCTGCAGTTCCCGGCCGGCGGCGGTGCGGACCGTCTCGATGCTGTACGCGGGCAGGACGGTGCGCCGGTCGGCGCCCCAGACGGTGTTGGCGCTGTAGTAGCGGAAGTCGGAGCCGTGGAAGCGGGCGCCGGAGGAGTCGGTGAAGGAGGCGTCGAGGCCCTCGACGGGGAACGGGACCCCTTGCTCCATGTGGCGTTGCAGCATGGCGGGCGACTTGTCGAACTCGTGGTTCCCGGCGGTCGCGAAGTCGAGCCCCATGAGGTTGAGGGCCTCGATGGTCGGCTCGTCGGCGAAGGCGGCCGCGTCGAACTCCCAGCCCGAGAAGGCGTCTCCGCAGGAGAAGAAGAACGAGTTCGTCCGCCCGGCACGCAGGCGGGCGAGGTGGGCGGCCATGTAGGCGACACCGCCGACGGTGTAGGTCTGTCCGCCGTTGCCGGTGACGGTGGCGTTGCTGCCGGGGGCGGCCTGGAGGTAGCCGTGCAGGTCGGTGATGTCGAGGAGCTGGACGTCGACGTACTCGTCGGCGGTGGCGGCGTCGCGCGCGTGGTCGGTGGCGTAGGCGGGGACGGCGGTCGCGAAGGTGGCTGCGAGGGTACCCATGGCGGTGAGGAAGTCCCTCCGGCCGAGGTGGGTCCTGGAGTGCGGTGGCCTCGTCACGCAGGCATCGTCCCGCCGGCCGCCCCCGCTGTCGACGCGCCGCTCCGGCCGTCCACCACGGACGGGCCAACCCCGCGGCCGTCACCCCCGGGGTGACGGGTCCCCGCCCGCCTGACCTCCGGGGCCGGAGACCGGCTACCTGCCCTTCGAGGGCGACCGGACGCCGGCGCTGATCCTCGGCAAGGCGGTGATGCCGGCGGACGACACGGGCATCACCGACCCGACGATCACCGGGCAGATCCTCAGATGCTGACCGACCGGGCGTAGTTGACCTGGCTCATCACCCAGTGGAAGGTGCCCGGGTCGGTGGCCGGGACCATGGTGGAGTGGTGGCGTCCGCCGCTGGTGACCGTGACCTGGATGTAGCCCGTGGTGGTCCGCTCCTTCATCAGGAGGAAGAGCAGGCCGAGCAGACAGAACAGGAAGAAGATGATGGCGAGCACCACCGCGTGCGTCGGGATCTTCGTCTCGGTGCGGGAGAAGTCCGTGGCGTTCCACATCGCGCCCCTGAGCGGCATGGCGCCGGACGGGGTGATGATCTGGTCCCCGGCGATGGTGATGTCGCCGAGGGAGAAGCCGCTCGCGCCCGCGCCGCCGCCCATCGCCGGGGCCGGAGCGTAGGCCGGCGGCTGACCCGTCGGCATCGCCGGAGGTATGGCGGGGGGCATCGCCGGCGGCTGGGCCGGGGCCTGCGGCTGGGCCGGAATGCCCGCGCCGCCCACGGTCGGCTGGTAGCCGGGCGCCGCCGGGTAGGGCTGGGGATAGCCGTAACCGGGGTTGCCGGGGCCCCCGTTGTCGCTCGTGTAAGGATTCGGCTGCTGCTCGCTCATGCGGCCGATCTTTCCACAACGGGCGAGGCCCCGGGCCCCCGAGGTGAATTCGGGGGCACGGGGCCTCGTACGACCGGGCGCGGCGGTCAGAAGCGGCGCGTGATCAGGGCGCGCTTGACTTCCTGGATCGCCTTCGTGACCTCGATGCCTCGCGGGCAGGCGTCGGTGCAGTTGAAGGTCGTGCGGCAGCGCCAGACGCCGTCCTTGTCGTTCAGGATCTCCAGCCGCTGCTCGCCGGCCTCGTCACGCGAGTCGAAGATGAAGCGGTGCGCGTTGACGATCGCCGCCGGGCCGAAGTACTGGCCGTCGTTCCAGAACACCGGGCACGAGGACGTGCACGCGGCGCACAGGATGCACTTGGTGGTGTCGTCGAAGCGCTCGCGGTCCTCGGCGGACTGCAGGCGCTCACGCGTCGGCTCGTTGCCCGTGGTGACCAGGAACGGCATGACGTCGCGGTAGGCCTGGAAGAAGGGCTCCATGTCGACGACGAGGTCCTTCATCACCGTGAGGCCCTTTATGGCTTCGACGGTGATCGGCTTCTCCGGGTTGATGTCCTTGATCAGCGTCTTGCAGGCGAGCCTGTTCTTGCCGTTGATCCGCATCGCGTCGGAGCCGCAGATGCCGTGCGCGCACGAGCGGCGGAAGGTCAGCGTGCCGTCCAGGTCCCACTTGATCTTGTGGAGACCGTCGAGCACGCGCTCCTTCGGGTCGATCTCGATCTGGAAGTCCTGCCACTGCGCCTCGTCCGAGATCTCGGGGTTGTAGCGGCGGATCCGGAACGTGACCGTGATGTACGGGGAGGCCGCGGCCGCCTCTTCCATCTTGTCCAGGGTGGGGGTAGCCATCAGTACTTACGCTCCATCGGCTGGTAGCGGGTCGTGACGACCGGCTTGTAGTCGAGCCGGACCGAGTCCGAGCCGTCGGCTCCGACCTCGCGGTACGCCATGGTGTGGCGCATGAAGTTGACGTCGTCGCGGTTCGGGTAGTCCTCGCGGTAGTGACCGCCGCGGGACTCCTTGCGCGCCAGCGCGGACACGGCCATGACCTCGGCCAGGTCGAGCAGGTTGCCCAGCTCGATGGCCTCCAGCAGGTCAGTGTTGAAGCGCTTGCCCTTGTCCTGGACGGACACGTTCTTGTAGCGCTCGCGCAGCTCCGCGATCTTCTCGACCGCGGTCTTGATGGTCTGCTCCGTACGGAAGACCATCACGTTCGCGTCCATCGTCTCCTGGAGCTCCAGGCGCAGGTCGGCGACCCGCTCGTTGCCCGTGGAGTTGCGCAGCCGCTCGACCTGCTCCACGACGAGGGAGGCCGGGTCCTCCGGCAGCTCGACGTAGTCGTTCTCGGCGGCGTACCGGGCCGCCGCGATGCCCGAGCGCTTGCCGAAGACGTTGATGTCCAGCAGCGAGTTGGTGCCCAGGCGGTTGGCGCCGTGCACGGAGACGCAGGCGACCTCGCCGGCCGCGTACAGGCCCGGGACGACGGTGGTGTTGTCCGCCAGGACCTCGCCCTCGACGTTCGTCGGGATGCCGCCCATGGCGTAGTGCGCGGTGGGCTGGATCGGGATCGGGTCCGTGTACGGCTCGATGCCCAGGTACGTACGCGCGAACTCGGTGATGTCCGGGAGCTTCGCGTCGAGCTGCTCCGGCGGCAGGTGGGTGAGGTCCAGGTACACGTGGTCGCCGGCCGGACCGCAGCCGCGGCCCTCACGGATCTCGGTGTAGATGGAGCGCGAGACGACGTCACGGGACGCGAGGTCCTTCATGACCGGCGCGTACTTCTCCATGAAGCGCTCGCCGTCCTTGTTGCGGAGGATGCCGCCCTCACCGCGGGCGCCCTCCGTCAGCAGGATGCCCATGCGCCAGATGCCCGTCGGGTGGAACTGGAAGAACTCCATGTCCTCCAGCGGCAGGCCGCGGCGGTAGCAGGCCGCCTGGCCGTCACCCGTGAGGGTGTGCGCGTTGGAGGTCACCTTGAAGAACTTGCCGGTGCCGCCGGAGGCGTAGATGACGGCCTTGGCCTGGAACACGTGGATCTCGCCCGTGGCGAGCTCGTACGCGACCACACCGGCCGACTTCTTGACGCCGTCCTCCTCGACGATCAGCTGGTCGAGGACGTAGAACTCGTTGAAGAACTCCACGCCCTCCTTGACGCAGTTCTGGTACAGCGTCTGGAGGATCATGTGGCCCGTGCGGTCCGCGGCGTAGCAGGACCGGCGCACCGGGGCCTCGCCGTGGTTGCGCGAGTGGCCGCCGAAGCGGCGCTGGTCGATGGTGCCGTCCGGGGTGCGGTTGAACGGCAGGCCCATCTTCTCCAGGTCGAGGACGGCGTCGATGGCCTCCTTCGCCAGGATCTCGGCGGCGTCCTGGTCGACCAGGTAGTCACCGCCCTTGACCGTGTCGAAGGTGTGCCACTCCCAGTTGTCCTCCTCCACGTTCGCCAGCGCGGCGGCCATGCCGCCCTGCGCGGCGCCCGTGTGGGAGCGGGTGGGGTAGAGCTTCGTCAGCACGGCGGTGCGGCTGCGCTTCGTCGCCTCGATGGCGGCGCGCATGCCCGCGCCGCCGGCGCCGACGATGACGGTGTCGTACTTGTGGATCTTCATTGGTTTGCGCCTCAGCCCCGTTGCCTAGCGGATGTTCGGGTCGAAGGTGAAGATCACCAGCGTGCCCAGAAGGATGGTGAACACCGTGGCGGTGTAAAGCAGGCCCTTCAGCCACAGCCGCGTGCCCGCGCGCTCCGCGTAGTCGTTGATGACGGTACGCAGACCGTTCGCGCCGTGCAGCATGGCCAGCCACAGCATGAGCAGGTCCCAGACCTGCCAGAACGGGGACGCCCAGCGGCCGGCCACGAAGGCGAAGCCGATCTTGGAGACGCCGCCGTCCAGCACCAGCTGGATGAGGAGGTGGCCGATGACCAGGACGACGAGCACGATGCCCGACAGGCGCATGAAGAGCCATGCGGCCATCTCGAAGTTGCCGCGGGTCGAGCGCGGCGTCTTGCCGGTGCGCTTGCGCGGGGCCTCGATGTAGGGCGCCGGGTTGTCGACGTCGTAGAGGGAAGCGCCCTCCACCTCACCGATGGCCTGGGCGGAAGAAGTGTCAGTGGACATGCGCGTCACTTCCCGAACAGCTCAAGGTAGGCGTGGGTGAGGACCGGGATGATGGCGCCGATCATCAGCAGGGCCCAGAGCGCCACGACGGACCAGAGCATCTGCTTCTGGTAGCGCGGGCCCTTGGACCAGAAGTCCACGGCGATGACACGGAGACCGTTGAGCGCGTGGAAGAGGATGGCGGCCACGAGGCCGTACTCCAGCAGCGCGACGATCGGAGTCTTGTAGGTAGCCACCACGTCGTCGTACGCCTCGGGGGAGACGCGGACGAGAGCGGTGTCGAGGACGTGTACGAACAGGAAGAAGAAAATGAGGACGCCGGTGACTCGATGAGCCACCCAGGACCACATTCCTTCCCGGCCGCGGTACAACGTTCCAGCCGGCACGGAAAACCCTCCGGAAGCGGGGCGGGGGCCAGCCGGCTTCGTTGTCGGTCGGGCCCGGCCGGGTACGGTCCTCCGGCCCCGGACATCGTAGCGACGCTTTGTCGGTTCCTTCGCGCGGGGGTCATCGGTGTGATCAAACAGGCACGGACGGGCTATCCCACAGGGCGGAATGGCCCGAATCGGCCGCGGACGCCCCGTCCGGCGAGGTCAGCCAATGTGTCAGGTCGGCGAGCCGCGCCTGCGCCAGACGGCGCAGCTCGTCCGCGGTGATCGCCCGCTCCTCGTCCGCGTCGAGCCCCATCCGCCGCCGGATCGCGGCCAGCAGCTGGGACGCCTGCTCCTCCTGCGGATGCCCGTCCAGGCAGATCACGAAGGCGTGGCCGAATTTGCGCTCGTACTCCGCATGGGCGGCGTCCAGCGCCAGCAGCGCGGCGTACGGGGCCCCGTGGCCCAGCTCCGCCGGGGGCTCCAGGGCCAGCGCCTCGCTCAGGTCCGCCTGCGCCAGGTCGTACGAGGCCTCGTCGGCGGCGGCGCGCAGCGCCCCGGCATCCGGGTAGGGCCGGTGGGCGGCCACGCGCTGGGCCCAGCGCCGGCTGCCGCAGCAGTGCAGCAGGACGGCCTCGGCGGCTTCACGGGTCAGGGCGTTGAACCGCGCCAGGCCCGGGCCGCCCGCGGCGTCCGCGCCGCAGGGCTCGGAGCATCCGCGGGCCTGTGCCGGAAGGTGGCTGGACAGCGGGGGGCTCCTCGGGGCGAGACGCGGGTGTACCGCCACGCTAGCCACGTGGGGACGGGCCTGTCGTACCCATCGGAGGTTTTCACCCGTAAGTGAGCCGAAAGGATGACCCGGGCGGGTGGAGGGCGACCTGAGGCCCCGTCGCATCGGGTGACCGGGAGGGGCGGGAAGGGGCCCCGGGCGGGGCGGCGAGGAGGCGAGCCCCGAAGATGAACGGAGGGGCCGGAGAAGGAGGAAGACGACCGAGGCCGCCACCCCCCACAGGAGAGGCCCCGGTCGTCGTCCGTACGGGCTCGTGCGACAAGCCCGTATCCCTGTCAGCGCCGCGCGTGCGTTTTGTGTCACACCCCGCTTCGCGCACGATTGGTTGCTGCCTGTACAACTCGTGGACGAAGGTACTTGAAAGCCGTAACGTGCTGATTTGCGCCACACATACAGGACACTGAACGGGTTGGGGACTTTGCTGGGGGACGACGCGGAGCTGACCGCCGCGGTGCTCGCGGCACAGGGCGGCGACGAGAACGCGTTCCGTGCTGTGTACCGCGCCGTGCACCCGCGCCTGCTCGGATACGTACGCACGCTCGTCGGGGACGGCGACGCCGAGGACGTCACCTCCGAGGCCTGGCTGCAGATCTCCCGCGACCTCGCCTCCTTCACCGGTGACGCCGACCGCTTCCGCGGCTGGGCCGCCCGGATCGCCCGCAACCGGGCCCTGGACCACATCCGCATGCGCGGGCGCCGTCCGGCCATCGGCGGCGACGAGACGGAGCTCACAGGGCGCGCCGCGGACAGCGACACCGCGGGCGAGGCGATGGAGGCCCTCTCCACCGGCCGAACCATGGCGCTGATCGCACAGCTGCCCCAGGACCAGGCCGAGGCGGTGGTGCTGCGGGTCGTCGTCGGCCTGGACGCCAAGAGCGCGGCCGAGACCCTGGGCAAGCGGCCGGGCGCCGTACGCACCGCCGCGCACCGCGGCCTGAAGAAACTGGCCGAGCTGCTCGGCGCGGAAGCCGGTTCCGGGACGGGCGTGGACGCCGGAGGGGACGGGGGCTCGGACCCCGCGCGTGCCGTCGGCCATAATGCCGGTGGACCGGCGCCGGCCGGCGGGGCCGTGCGGGATCTCGACGCCGTTCCCGCACAGCGCGGCCGAGGTGGGGGCCTCGTAGAGCAAACCGGTGTGACGCATTCACGTTGGCGGACGCAGAAGGACATGTGATGGCCGACGAGCGCAACAGGTGGCTGGACAGAGCCGCGGCGGAACGAGTGCTGCGCGGCGGGCCGGTCGCCCCTGTCGCCGATCACCACGCCCGCGAAGCGGAGGCCCGGCTGAGGGACGCCCTCGACTCCTTGAGGGTCCCGCCCGCGCACCCCGGTGAGCAGCTGCCCGGCGAGGCCGCCGCGGTGGCCGCCTTCCGCGCGGCGCGCGGCGGAGCCGCCGCGACGACCGCGGACACGGCCGTCTTCGACGAACCCCTGATCGACCTCGGCACGGTCGTCCCCGCCCCCGTCCCGGTCCGGGCGTTCGGCACCGGGCGCAGCCGCGCGCTGCGGTTCGGGCTGGCCGCGGCGCTGGCCGGGGTGGCCGTCGGCGGTATCGCCGCCGCCGCGGGCGCCGGCCTGCTGGACCGGATCACGCACGACAGCGCGGGTCCGGCGCCGGCCGTGTCCCTCAGCGCGGACGAGGACCCGCAGCCGAGCGGTGACATCACGGGCCCGACGCCCGGACCGCAGCTGCGGCCCACCCCGCTGCGCGACGGCTTCGCCCCCACCCCGGGCGCGCCCACCGCCCCGGGCCCCGACGGGAACCCGTGGACCGGAAGCGGAACGGGCTCCGGCGCAGGGACCGGCAGCGGTTCGGGAAGCACCCCGGGCTCCGCCGCGGGCGGCTCCGCCGGCAAGGACCAGTCTTCGGGCGCCACGGACTTGCTCCGCGACACCGACAAGGAGAGCCGCCTGAAGGCGGTGGACCTGTGCGAGGCCTACCGCTCGGGCCACATGACCGCCGACCGCCGCGAGCGGCTCTCGAAGCTGGCCAAGGGTCTGGCGCGCATCCCGCACTACTGCGAGGCGCTGCTCGACGACCCCGCCGCCCCGCGCAGCTCCGGCGACGGCAGCATCGTCCTCAAGGCCCCGCGGGTGGCCTCGCCGACCGCCTCGCCCAGCCCGAGCAGCCCGTCGGGCGGTCTGCGCCTCCCGCGCTGACGTCCGGCGCGTGAGCCACCCGGTCGTGGTTCGCGGCCCTTCGCGCGCGGCGTGCACCCCTCGGCATGAACGGCCTGTAACACTTTTCGAACCTGCGGCGCAGTACACAACGAGCCGACTGGTCATCGGCCGCGCATGAGCCGGGGTTCCCCCCGTACCCCTGGGCTCTGCGCACCCGGCGCGGGCGGGGTTCGTTCCCCCGGCCCTGCCCGCGCCCCTTACTTCTCCGACCTTCCCGCCCGGGCCTGGGGCCTTCGGGGCTCGTGCGCCCCTCCGGCCCGCCGCGACCGGATCACCAGTAGACGACGACCTTGTCGCCGACCTGCACCTGCTCGAACAGCGCCGCCAGCTTGCCCTTGTCCCGGACGTTGACGCAGCCGTGCGAGGCACCCGCGTAACCGCGGGCCGCGAAGTCCGCCGAGTAGTGGACCGCCTGGCCCTGGCTGAAGAACATCGAGTAGGGCATCGGGGTGTGGTAGATCGTCGACGTCCAGTCCTTGGCCTTCCACTCCACCTTGAACTGGCCCTCGCGGGTCGGGGTGTTCTCGGAGCCGAACCGGACGTCCATGGTGGAGATGATCTTGCCGTCGATCATCCAGGCGAGCGTGCGGCTCTCCTTGCTGATGCACATGACGCGGCCCGTCATACAGCGCGGGTCCGGCGCGTCGACCTCGTTGACGGTCGGCGGGCGCAGCTCTTCGGCGGTGGGCTTCTTGCTCACGCTCTGGATCTTCTTCCAGGTGGCCTCGTCGACCGCCCCGGAGGCGGTCAGGCCGTTCTTCGCCTGGAAGGCCTTGACCGCGGCCGTGGTCTTGGAGCCGTAGAAGCCGGTGGGCGCCACCGTCATGTACTTGAGCTGCTTCAGGCGCGCCTGGAGCTCGCGCACCTGCTCGCTCTCGTCGCCGTTCGCCATGATCGCCTTGACCGTCGGGGAGGGCGAGGCGGACGGCGAGGCCGACTGCGAGGCGGACGCGGAGGGGGAGGGGTCGGCGGGCTTGCTGTCCGGCGACGGGGAGGAGGGGGAGGAACCCGCCGTGGACGCGGACGGGACCGACGAGGCGGAGCCGGCCGGCTCCGTCTTCTGCGGCCCGCAAGCGGTCGCGGCGAGCGCGACGGCGGTGGCCACCCCGAGCGTGCGGATTATGACTCTCTGGCGGTGCATCGCATTCCCCCGATTTCGGTGTCGTGTCATGTAGGTGATGCCTGGCGGGCGTGGAGAGTTGCGGATGATCGCCGGATGTTGCGCCATTGTGACCAGCTGCCCCGGCCTCCCCAGCGGTGGACGGAGGAGGTTGTATCAGCCCCGGACCCGTTTGCTCCATGGAGGGTTTCGTCACATGGCAGGCACCGAGAGCGGATTTCCCATCGAACCGGTCTACGGGCCGGGCGATCTGACGGCGTGGGACCCGGAGGTCAAACTGGGTGAACCAGGGGCGTATCCATACACGCGGGGGATCTACCCGACGATGTACACCGGCAAGCCGTGGACCATGCGGCAGTACGCCGGGTTCGGGACCGCCGCCGAGTCCAACGCCCGCTACCGCCAGCTCATCGCGGGCGGCGGCACCGGCCTGTCCGTCGCCTTCGACCTGCCGACCCAGATGGGGCACGACTCGGACGCCCCGCTCGCCCACGGCGAGGTCGGCAAGGTCGGCGTCGCGATCGACTCCCTCGACGACATGCGGGTGCTGTTCGACGGGATCCCCCTCGACCGGGTCTCCACCTCGATGACCATCAACGCTCCGGCGGCCCTCCTGCTGCTGCTGTACCAGCTGGTGGCCGAGGAGCAGGGGATCGGCGGCGGGAAGCTGACCGGGACCATCCAGAACGACGTCCTCAAGGAGTACATCGCCCGGGGGACGTACATCTTCCCGCCCGGGCCCTCGCTCCGGCTGACGGCCGACACCTTCGCGTACTGCCGCGCCGCGGTCCCGCGCTGGAACACCATCTCCATCTCCGGCTACCACATGGCTGAGGCCGGGGCCTCGCCCGCACAGGAGATCGCCTTCACCCTCGCCGACGGCATCGCGTACGTCCGTACGGCCCTGGCCGCCGGGATGGCGGTGGACGAGTTCGCCCCCCGCCTGTCCTTCTTCTTCGTCGCCCGCACCACCCTGCTGGAGGAGGTCGCCAAGTTCCGGGCCGCCCGGCGGATCTGGGCCCGGGTCATGCGGGAGGAGTTCGGCGCCCGGGACCCGAAGTCGCTGATGCTGCGCTTCCACACGCAGACGGCCGGGGTCCAGCTGACGGCGCAGCAGCCCGAGCTGAACCTCGTACGGGTGGCCGTGCAGGCGCTGGGCGCCGTGCTGGGCGGCACCCAGTCGCTGCACACCAACTCCTTCGACGAGGCGATCGCCCTGCCGACGGAGAAGGCGGCCCGGCTGGCACTGCGCACCCAGCAGGTGCTGGCGTACGAGACGGACGTGCCGCACACCGTGGACCCGTTCGCCGGCTCCTACGCGGTCGAGCGGATGACGGACGAGGTGGAGGAAGCGGCGCTGGCGCTGATGCGGCGGGTCGAGGACATGGGCGGGGCGGTCGCCGCGATCGAGGCCGGCTTCCAGAAGGCGGAGATCGAGCGGAGCGCCTACCGCATCGCGCGGGAGACCGACAGCGGCGAGCGCGTGGTCGTCGGGGTCAACCGCTTCGCCCTGGACCAGGAGGAACGCTACGAGCCGCTGCGCGTGGACCCGTCGATCGAGACCCGCCAGCGCGCGGCCCTGGCCGAGCTGCGCGCCACCCGCGACGCGGCGGCGGTCGCCTCGGCCCTCGCGGCCCTGCAGGAGGCGGCGGCGGGCACGGACAACGTCCTGTACCCGATGAAGCAGGCCCTGAGCGCCCGGGCCACGGTGGGCGAGGTCTGCAATGCCCTCCGTGAGGTGTGGGGAGCCTACGAGCCGGCCGCATCCACATGGTGAAATCCAGTGGCGGGACAGGTGCAAGCCCATGGGACACTCCAGCCCATGCTGGGTGTCACCGATCTGCCGACCTACCTCCTCGGGCTCGTCCTGATCATTCTGCTGCCGGGGCCGAACTCGCTCTACGTGCTCTCCGTCGCCGCGCGGCGCGGAGTGCGCACCGGGTACAAGGCCGCCGCCGGGGTGTTCAGCGGGGACGCCGTGCTCATGGCGCTCGCCGCCGGAGGCGCCGGGGCGCTGCTCCAGACCAGCCCCGTGCTGTTCGGCATCGTCAAGCTGCTGGGGGCCGGGTACCTGACCTGGCTCGCCGTGGGGATGATGCGCGGCGCGTGGGCGCTGTGGCGGTCGCGGACCGAGCGGTTCGAGGAGGAGACCGGTCCCGAGGCGGACGCCGGGGAGCTGGAGCGCCCCTACCGGCGGGCGCTGCTCATCAGCCTGTTCAACCCCAAGGCGATCCTGTTCCTCGTCTCCTTCTTCGTGCAGTTCGTCGACCCCGCGTACGCCTACCCGGCGCTGTCCTTCCTCCTGCTGGGCACGCTGCTCCAGCTCGGCAGCTTCCTCTACCTGACCCTGCTGATATTCGGCGGCACCCGCCTGGCCGCGGCCTTCCGCCGCCGCAAGCGGCTGTCCGCCGGGGCGACCTCGGCGGCCGGTGTGCTCTTCCTCGGCTTCGCCGCCAAGCTCGCCGCCGGCTGAGCACTCCGCGCGGCCGCGGGGCCGCCCGCCGCTGCGGCGCTCACCTCGGGCGGGCCGCGCGCAGCCGGCGCACTGCCCGAGGTAGGCCTCGGCCTCCGGCCGTCGGGCCGCCAGGACCTGCGGCTGCATGGTGAAGCCGACGGCCGTGAGGAGTCCCGTCAGCTCGGCCGCGACCCGGTCGGGGCCGGGCGGGCTCCAGCGCGCGACCGCCCGGGCCGCTTCACCCCGCTCGCCGGCCACGGGCGCCGCGTCGAGGTGTCCACCTCCATGCCGGTCACCGTCCACGGGGCGATGACGCTGCGGGCCAACACGTTCGCCTGGACCCGCGCCCGGTTCGGCCCGCCCCGCCTGACCGGGGGCACCGACCTCGTCGGCACCTCGCTCGTGGGGACCGGCGTGGTCGACCCGGCCCGCTACCTCGACGCGGTGCGGGCCCTGGCCCTGGAGCACGGGGCCACCCGCTGCTTCGCGCACCGCCGGGAGTCCCGGAGAAACTGCGCGCGCTGAGCAAGGCGACCGGGCTGGAGATCGTACGGCCGCACCTGCCGCTGGAGCTGATCGCCCGGCGCGGACCCGTCGGCCGGACGATCGTCAGCTTTCCGTCCACGGTCGTCCACACCCTGCCGTACGCCCTGACCGGAACCGGTGTGACCGTCGCCGTATGCGATGTGGACCCGGCCTGGCTCACCGGCTCCGCCTCGCCGCGCGCCCGCATGTTCCTCGCCGGGGTCACGGCGAGCGCCCGTGATGTGCGCAGACTCCTCGCCGGGACGGCCTCTGCGGCCGGATGAGCGCGTGAGTTTACCCCCCGGTGCATCCGGTCATGCGTCCAGAGGTCTGGTTTTTTTCCCCTAACGGCATGAACTTTTGGTGATCTCCAGCCATTTGGGCCATCCGTACGCCTACCCTTCAACGGGTGAACCAGTTGATGTCCCGCGAGTCCCAGACCGCCCTGCCCGGCACGCCCGACCGGCCCGAGCTGCCCGGCAAGCTTCCGGACCACCTGCGTGCCGAACTGATCGCCTTCCGCCGGGACTTGCACATGCATCCCGAGCTAGGACACCAGGAGTTCCGCACCACGGCGGCGATCAAGGCCCGGCTGGAGAAAGCCGGCCTGCGCCCGCAGGTGCTGAAGTCCGGGACCGGACTGATCTGTGACGTGGGCACCTGGGACGGGGGCCGGCCGATGCTGGCCCTGCGCGCGGACATCGACGCCCTGCCCATTCCGGACGCCAAGACCCACGTGGCGTACCGCTCCACCTTCCCGGACCGCGCCCACGCCTGCGGCCACGACGTGCACACCGCCGTCGTCCTCGGCGCCGGCCTCGTCCTCGCCGAGCTCGACCGGCAGGGCCTGCTGCCCCGGCCCGTGCGGCTGCTCTTCCAGCCCGCCGAGGAGGTCCTGCCCGGCGGAGCCACCGACGCCATCGAGTCCGGGGTGTTGGACGGCGTGGGCAAGATCGTGGCGGTGCACTGCGACCCGCGGGTCGACGCGGGGCGGATCGGCCTGCGGCCCGGCCCCATCACCTCGGCGTGCGACCGCCTGGAGGTCACCCTGGAGGGCCCCGGCGGCCACACCGCCCGGCCGCACCTGACCACCGACCTGGTCACGGCCGCCGCCCGGGTCGCCGTCGACCTGCCCGCCGTCCTGTCGCGCCGGATGGACGCCCGCTCCGGCATGTCGGTCACCTGGGGCCGGATCGAGTCGGGGCACGCCTGCAACGTGATCCCGATGCGCGCGGAGCTGTCCGGAACCATCCGGTGCCTGGACCTGAACGCCTGGCACGAGGCCCCCGACCAGATCCACGCGGCCATCGACGAGATCGCCTCCGTGCACCGGGCCAAGTCGGAGATCACCTACGTGCGCGGGGTGCCCCCCGTGGTCAACGATCCGGTGGTCGCCGAACTGCTGCGGGAGGCCATGGCCTCCCGGCTCGGCCCGGAGTCCGTCGAGGACACCGAGCAGAGCCTGGGCGGCGAGGACTTCTCCTGGTACCTGGAGCACGTGCCCGGCGCCATGGCCCGGCTGGGGGTCCGCACTCCCGGCGACAGCGCCAAGCGGGACCTGCACCGTGGTGACTTCGACGTCGACGAGTCGGCCATCGCCGTCGGCGTGGAGTTCTTCACGGCCGCCGCCCTGCTCGACGGGCGCCGTACGAGGCCGATCGGGTAGAACTCCCTACACCATCTGAGCGGCGCCTGTCGCAGCTGTCCAGCCCTTGGTACACAAGGGCTGGACACATGAGGAGTTACTGATCGGTCACTGTCCGGTTCGCGACGATCCGATAACGACTCATGAACGGGCCTTTAACTGACATCTACGCGCGTTACGATCGCCGCGAAACCAGCGCCGGTCGTGGCGCTTCGGTCAGGTTTTGAAGGAGCCTCCCCTTGCGCCGGATCACCAGGATCGCCACCGTGGGCATCGCGTCCGCGGCGCTGGCCCTCTCGGCCACCGCCTGTGGCGGAAAGAAGTCTTCGGACACCGGATCTTCGTCCTCCGCCACGAAGGAATCCACCACTGCCATCGCGTACGACATCGGCGGCCGCGGCGACCAGTCGTTCAACGACGCCGCCTTCGCCGGCCTGGAGAAGGCCGAGAAGGAGCTGGGCGTCAAGGGCAGCGAGGCCGAGCCCACCGAGGGCGAGGGCGAGGCCGACAAGGTCCAGCGCCTCACCGAGCTGGCCCGCAAGGGTTCGAACCCGGTCATCGGCGTCGGCTTCTCCTACGCCCCGGCCATCAAGAAGGTCGCCCCGAAGTTCCCGAACACCACGTTCGGCATCATCGACGACACCTCGGTCACCGGCGCGAACATCGCGAACCTGGTCTTCAACGAGGAGCAGGGCTCCTACCTGGCCGGCGTCGCCGCCGCCAAGGCGTCCAAGACCGGCACGGTCGGCTTCATCGGCGGTGTCGAGGTCCCGCTGATCAAGAAGTTCGAAGCCGGCTACACCCAGGGCGTCAAGGACACCAACCCGAACGCCAAGGTGCTGTCCGCCTACCTGACCCAGCCGCCGGACTTCGGTGGCTTCTCCAAGCCCGACCTCGGCAAGGCCGCCGCGCAGGGCCAGCTCGACGCGGGCGCCGACGTGGTCTACGCCGCCGCCGGTCTGGCCGGTTCCGGTGCCATCGAGGCCACCGCCGGCAAGGGCAAGTGGGCCATCGGCGTCGACTCCGACCAGTACAACCAGGCCGGTCTGTCGAAGTACAAGGAGCACATCCTGACCTCGGTCACCAAGGACGTCTCCGCGGCCGTCTTCGACCTGATCAAGTCCGTCAAGGACGGCAAGCCGGAGAGCGGTGAGATCCGCTACGGCCTGGACAAGAACGGTGTCGGCCTGGCCGACTCCAACCCCGAGTACAAGAAGATGGCCGACGTCATCGCCGCGGTCGAGAAGGCGAAGGCCGACATCATCGCCAAGAAGATCACCGTCAAGACCGCGCCGTAAGGCAGTTCCTGACATGCAGTGATGGTCTCCGGGGTTCGGGAAGCGGTCTCTGCCGCTCCCGGGCCCCGAGCCGTGTTCTACGGTGTGCCTTGTGGCCCGTCGGCTGCAAGTTTTCACTTCTGACAGTGCTACGCGCGTAGAGGCATCGTGGACGCGATACCTTCTCCAACCGCCCTGTCCTCCCCTGCCTTCCGGCTTTCCAGCTCCTTCCGCGCCAAGGAGAGTGCGTCATCAACGCGTCCAGCCCGCCCCCCGCAGTCGAACTGCACGGCATCACCAAGCGCTTCCCCGGCGTCGTCGCCAACAAGGACATCGCGATCACCGTCCGCAAGGGCACGGTCCACGCCCTTGTCGGTGAGAACGGCGCCGGCAAGTCGACCCTGATGAAGATCCTCTACGGCATGCAGAAGCCGGACGAGGGCACCATCGCCATCGACGGGGAGCAGGTCTCCTTCAGCAGCCCCGGCGACGCCATCGCCCGCGGCATCGGCATGGTGCACCAGCACTTCATGCTCGCCGACAACCTCACCGTCCTGGAGAACGTCGTCCTCGGCGGCGAGAAGCTGTACGGCATCGGTGCCAAGGCCCGCAAGAAGATCAAGGAGATCTCGGACGCGTACGGCCTCGGCGTGCGCCCCGACGCCCTGGTCGAGGACCTGGGCGTGGCCGACCGGCAGCGCGTGGAGATCCTCAAGGTCCTCTACCGCGGAGCCAAGATCCTCATCCTCGACGAGCCGACCGCCGTGCTCGTGCCGCAGGAGGTGGACGCGCTCTTCGACAACCTGCGCGAGCTCAAGGCCGAGGGCCTGACCGTCATCTTCATCTCGCACAAGCTGGGCGAGGTGCTGAAGGTCGCCGACGACATCACCGTCATCCGCCGCGGCACCACGGTCGGCACCGCCGATCCGCGCACCACGACCACCAAGCAGCTCGCCGAGTTGATGGTCGGCTCCGAACTGCCCTCCCCCGAGACCCGCGAGTCCACGGTCACCAGCACGCCGATGCTCCGTGTCGAGGACCTGCGGCTGGCCGCCACCGACCCGGAAGGCATCGTCCGCGAGGTACTGGCCGGCATCGACTTCACCATCCACAAGGGTGAGGTGCTGGGCATCGCCGGTGTCGAGGGCAACGGCCAGACCGAGCTCATCGAGGCCCTGATGGGCATGAGCATCCCGGACGGCGGCACCATCACGCTGGACGGCACGGACATCTCCACCCTGGCGACGCGCAAGCGCCGCGAGGGCGGCATCGGCTACATCCCCGAGGACCGCCACCGGCACGGCCTGCTGCTGGAGTCCCCGCTGTGGGAGAACCGCATCCTGGGCCACGTCACCGAGCAGCCCAACTCCAAGCGCGGCATCATCGACCCGAAGGCCGCCCGCAAGGACACCGAGCGGATCGTGCGCGAATACGACGTCCGCACGCCCGGTATCGAGGTCACCGCGGCCTCCCTCTCCGGCGGCAACCAGCAGAAGCTGATCGTCGGCCGCGAGATGAGCCACAATCCGAAGTTCCTCATCGCCGCCCACCCCACGCGCGGTGTGGACGTCGGTGCGCAGGCGCAGATCTGGGACGCGATCCGCGAGGCCCGCCGCGAGGGCCTGGCCGTCCTGCTCATCTCCGCGGACCTGGACGAGCTGATCGGCCTGTCCGACACCCTGCGCGTCATCTACCGCGGCCGCCTGGTCGCGGACGCCGACCCCGCGACCGTCACCCCCGAGGAGCTCGGCACCGCCATGACGGGCGCCGCCTCCGGGCACCTGGAAGCCCCCGACAACCGCTCCGCCGCCGGTACCGACGCTGGTACCGACTCCCCGGAGGACGAGGCCCGATGAAGAAATTCGACAAGGACCGGCTGCTCCTCGGCTTCGCCGGGCCCGCACTCGCTCTGGTCACCGCCTTCCTGCTGACCATGGTCGTGCTGGCCGCGACGGGCGTGGACCCGATCGAGCCGCTGCGCCTGATGGTGGAGAACGCCGGCTACGAGGACGTGCAGGTCCTCATCGTGAACCAGGCCGGCACGTATTACCTGGCGGCCCTGGCCGTGGCCATCGGCTTCCGCATGAACCTCTTCAACATCGGCGTCGACGGTCAGTACCGCCTGGCGGCGATGCTGTCCGCCGTCGTCGGCGCGGCCGTCACGTTGCCCGGCCCGCTGCAGATCCTGCTGATCGTGGTCGTCGCGATGTGCGTCGGCGCCTTCTGGTCCGGTATCGCCGGCATCCTCAAGGCCCGCCGCGGTGTGAGCGAGGTCGTCTCCACGATCATGCTCAACGCGATCGCGACCAGCCTGATCGCCTGGCTGATCCTGCCGAAGAACCTCGGTGTCCAGCCGGCCGGCTCCAACGACCTGACCACCGGCGACATCCCGGAGGCCGGCTGGTTCCCGGCCGTCTCGCTCGGTGACGGCCTGGAGATCTACGGCTTCACCTTCATCGCCTTCGCCCTCGGCATCGTCTACTGGTTCGTGCTCAACCGCACCCGCTTCGGCTTCGACCTGCGTGCCACCGGCGCCAGCGAGTCCGCCGCCCAGGCCTCAGGTGTGGACGCAAAGAAGATGATCATCACCTCGATGCTCATCTCCGGTGCCGTCGCCGGCCTCGCCGGCATGCCGGTGCTGCTGGGCGAGAGCCACACGTACAGCCTGTCCTTCCCGGTCGGCGTCGGCTTCACCGGCATCACCATCGCGCTGCTCGGGCGCAACAGCCCGATCGGCATCCTCTTCGCCGCGTTCCTGATGGCCTTCATCGACAAGGCCTCGGCCTCGCTCGACACGGCCGGCTACGCGAAGGAGATCGGCACGATCATGAAGGGCCTGATCGTGATCGCGGTCGTCGTCTCGTACGAGCTCGTACGTCGCTACGGCATCCGCCGCCAGCAGCAGAAGGTCGGCGAGGAGCTGGCCGCAGGCCACGCCATCAAGACCGATAAGGAGGTCGCGGCGTGAGCACCAGCACCGTCTCCGCGACGAGTGCCGCCCCGAAGAAGTCGGGCGGCCGCAAGAAGCTCACCCTGCCCTGGATCCTGCTGATCATCGCGGGCGGCCTCGCGCTGATCTCGCTGGTCCGCCTGATCAGCGGCGCCAACGACCTGACCTCCGTCGGCCAGGTCTCCGGCGCACTTCAGCTCGCCGTCCCGATCGGCCTCGCCGGCCTCGGCGGTCTGTGGGCCGAGCGTGCGGGCGTGGTCAACATCGGCCTTGAGGGCATGATGATCCTCGGCACCTGGTTCGGTGCCTGGGCCGGCTACCAGTGGGGCCCGTGGACCGGTGTCGCGATGGGCATCGCCGGCGGCGCCATCGGCGGCCTGCTGCACGCGATCATCACCGTCACGTTCAACGTCAACCACATCGTCTCCGGTGTGGCCGTGAACATCCTGGCGCTGGGCTTCACCCAGTACCTGTCGAACTTCACCTTCGCCGAGGCGCCCGGCGGCTCCTCCAAGCAGTCGCCGCGCATCGAGCCGATCTACAAGATCACCATCCCTGGACTGTCGGACTGGATGTCCGACCTCCAGGCCAAGCACTGGTTCTTCGTCTCCGACCTCGCCGGCGTCATCGGCGGCCTGGTCACCGAGCTGTCCCTGCTGACCGTCGTCGCGCTGCTGCTCATCCCGGGCACCTGGTGGGTGCTGTGGCGGACCACCTTCGGCCTGCGCCTGCGCTCCTGCGGGGAGAACCCGATCGCCGCGGAGTCGCTGGGCGTCAACGTCTACAAGTACAAGTACATCGCCGTGATCGTCTCGGGCGCCCTGGCGGGCCTCGGCGGCGTGTTCCTCTCCGAGGTCGCCAGTCCGATCTACCAGGAGGGCCAGACGGGCGGCCGCGGCTACATCGGTCTCGCCGCGATGATCTTCGGTAACTGGATGCCGGGCGGTATGGCACTGGGCGCCGGCCTCTTCGGCTTCACCGACAGTCTCAAGCTGCGCGGTGGCGCCCAGAACGTCCACGCGATGCTGCTGCTCCTCGCGATCCTCCTCGTACTGGTTGTCGCCTGGCAGCTGTACAAGAAGAAGTACCTCCAGGCCGGCATCTCGGCGGCTTGCTCGGCCGGCCTGTTCCTCTGGTACGCGCTGACGGATGCCGTGCCCAGCCAGTTCGTGGACGCGGCCCCGTACCTGACGACGCTGCTCGTGCTCGCCCTGTCGGCGCAGCGGCTGCGGATGCCCAAGGCCGACGGTCTGCCCTACCGCAAGGGCCAGGGCAAGTGACCAGCGTGGACTGGGAGGCCCTGCGGGCCGCCGCCCGGGAGGCCATGTCCCGGGCGTACGCCCCGTACTCGGGCTTCCCGGTCGGTGTCGCCGCCCTCGTGGACGACGGCCGCACCGTGGTCGGCTGCAACGTCGAGAACGCGAGTTACGGGCTCGGCCTGTGCGCCGAGTGCGGACTGGTCTCCGCCCTCCAGGCCACCGGCGGCGGCCGCCTGACGCACTTCACGTGCGTGGACGGCAAGGGCGAGATCCTCGTCCCGTGCGGGCGCTGCCGCCAGCTGCTCTTCGAGTTCGGCGGCCCCGAACTCCAGGTGGAGACACCGGAGGGCGTCATGCCGCTCTCGGCGATGCTGCCGCAGGCCTTCGGGCCGGACCACCTGAGATAGCCGTACCGACGGCCCTTCGCCCCCGCGGGCGGAGGGCCGTCGCCCTTCCTCTTTCCCCTCATCTCTATGCGCGTAGAAGGAAGCACCACATGGACGTCATCTCCGTCATCCGTACCAAGCGGGACCGCGGCGAGCTGAGCCCCGAGCAGATCGACTGGGTCATCGACGCATACACCCGCGGTGTCGTGGCCGACGAGCAGATGTCGGCCCTGGCGATGGCCATCCTGCTCAACGGCATGAACCGGGCCGAGATCGCGCGGTGGACCGCCGCGATGATCGCCTCGGGCGAGCGGATGAACTTCGACTCCCTGTCCCGCCCCACTGCCGACAAGCACTCCACCGGCGGTGTCGGCGACAAGATCACCCTGCCGCTGGCCCCGCTCGTCGCCGCCTGCGGCGCGGCCGTGCCGCAGCTGTCCGGCCGGGGCCTGGGCCACACCGGCGGCACCCTCGACAAGCTGGAGTCCATCCCGGGCTGGCGCGCACTGCTGTCCAACGAGGAGATGCTGCACGTCCTGGAGACCACGGGCGCGGTCATCTGCGCGGCCGGCGACGGCCTCGCGCCCGCCGACAAGAAGCTGTACGCCCTGCGCGACGTGACGGGCACGGTGGAGGCCATTCCGCTGATCGCCTCCTCGATCATGTCGAAGAAGATCGCCGAGGGCACGGGCTCGCTCGTCCTGGACGTCAAGGTCGGCAGCGGCGCCTTCATGAAGAACATCGAGGACGCGCGCGAGCTCGCGCGGACCATGGTCGGCCTGGGCACCGACTCGGGCGTCAAGACCGTGGCCCTGCTCACCGACATGTCCACGCCGCTCGGCCTCACCGCGGGCAATGCGCTGGAGGTCCGCGAGTCGGTGGAGGTCCTGGCGGGCGGCGGCCCGGCCGACGTGGTCGAGCTGACCATCGCGCTGGCCAAGGAGATGCTGGAGGCGGCGGGCATCAAGGACGCCGACCCGGCCAAGGCCCTGGCCGACGGCTCCGCGATGGACCACTGGCGCCGGATGATCGCGGCCCAGGGCGGCGACCCCGACGCGGCCCTCCCGGTGGCCCGCGAGCAGCACGTCGTCACCGCCGCGGCTTCGGGCGTCCTGACCCGGCTCGACGCGTACGCCGTGGGCGTCGGCGCCTGGCGCCTGGGCGCGGGCCGCGCCCGCAAGGAGGACCCGGTGCAGGCGGGCGCCGGCATCGAACTGCACGCGAAGCCGGGCGACACGGTGACCGCGGGCCAGCCGCTGATGACCCTGCACACGGACACCCCGGAGAAGTTCGAGTACGCCCTGGCCGCGCTGGAGGGCTCGCACGACATCGCCCCGGCGGGCACGCCGTTCACGCCGACCCCGATCGTCCTGGACCGCATCGCCTGACCTGCACCCACTCCTGCGGCTGAACGGGACCGGTGGACCACCACCGGTCCCGTTCGCATGCCGGGATGACAGCTGTGACGGCGCGGTCCGCCTCCTCACCCTCGACGCCTCCGACTTCCCCCGCCCGTAGGCGCCGCGGGCCACCGATGAGTTCCGGCGGCCCGGGCAGTCACCCTCTCGTGGAGATCACCCGAGTCGTGCTGCCCGGACCCAGCCCGACCGCGCGCGACGCCGTTCTGCTGTGCGCCTTCCTGGCCAGGCTGTACGACGCCGGGGCGCCGGACGTGGTGTGCGATGCCACCGCCGTCACCGCGCCCGGGCTCGGCGCCGTCGAGGTCCTGGCCAGGCTCCGGCTGACCGCCGAGGGGTACGGGCGGGGTCTCGCCGTGCACGGGGCCGTGCCCCGGCTACGGGCCCTACTGGAGCTCGTCGGACTCGTCGAGCTCCTCGGGGAGGCCGAAGAGAGGGAACCAGCGGGCGGTGTCCAGGAAGGCGTTGAGCCCGACGATCCTGCCCTCTGAGACCTCCAGCACCTGGAGCGCCCACGGGACGTGTCCCGGCGTCCCGTCCTCCCGCGGCCGGTACTGGCCGAAGGCCGGCAGGCCGTTGGCCGTGGTCGGGACGAGGCGCGAGCCCTTGCAGCCGATGCCCTGGTCGAGGTGCCAGGCCGCGATGTCGGCACGCCCCTGGAGCCACAGGTCGAACGGCGGCATCGACAGCACCGCGTCCTCGTGCAGCAGCGTGGTCAGGCGCGAGATGTCGTACGCCTCGAAGGCGGACAGGTACTGCTCCAGCAGCTTCGCCTGGTCCGCGTCCAGCGGGTCCGCCGGCTCGCTCTCCCGGATGTGCCGGCCGGCCAGCGTGGCCCGGGCCCGCTGGAGGGCGCTGTTCACCGAGGCCACCGTCGTGTCCAGCAGCGTCGCGACCTCGTCCGCCTTCCAGGCCAGCACCTCGCGCAGGATCAGCACCGCCCGCTGCTTCGCCGGCAGGTGCTGGAGGGCCGCGACGAACGCCAGCCGCACGGATTCCTTCGCCAGCGCCATCTCCGCCGGGTCCGCGGTCTGCGGGACCACCCGCGCGTCGGGCACCGGCTCCAGCCAGGTCACCTCGGGCCGCTCGTTCAGCACGGCGGAAGCCTGGTGCTGCGGGGCGCTCAGATCCATCGGGCGGGCCCGCTTCTTCCCGGCACTCAGCAGGTCCAGGCAGACGTTCGTGGCGATCCGGTACAGCCACGACCGCAGCGAGGAGCGGCCCTCGAACTTCTCGTGGCTGCGCCAGGCGCGGACATACGTGTCCTGCACCGCGTCCTCGGCGTCGAAGGACGAGCCGAGCATGCGGTAGCAGTAGCCGGTGAGCTCGACCCGGTAGCGGTCCATCGCCGCATCCAGGTCCAGCTCCGGTGGCGTCGTGGCGAGGTCGCTCATGGCTGTCGTTCCCCCAGGTCGGTCCGATACCTCGGAAACTACCCGAGGGGTCCGACAACGGCAGCCGGAAGCGCCTACGTGCCCGGCTTGCGACCGTACACGTACACGTCGTCACCGTTCCCGAGCAGGTTCCAGTACGCCTTGGCGTCGGCGGCCCGCATGTTCACGCAGCCGCCCGAGCCCGGCGGGTTCCACATGCTCTTCGTGGTGGAGTGGAAGGCGATGCCCCCGTCGAAGAACTGCGCGTAGGGCATCGCCACGTCGTAGAGCGTCGACCAGTGGTCGATGCTGCGGTAGTAGATCTTCTTCAGGCCCGTCCGGGTCTCGGTGCCGTCCTTGCCGGTGCGCACCGGGACCGGGCCGTAGCGGAGAGCGGCGCCGTCCTGGACCCAGCTGAGCTGGCGGGTCAGGTCCACGCAGGCGATCCGCCCGAGGTTCACCGGACAGCTGCCGTCCCGGTTGGGGGTGCTGCCCGCCGCCCGCTGGGCCAGCATCGTGCTCATCGTCTGCCAGGTCAGCGGTCCGGCGTAGCCCGCGGTCGGGGTGATGCCGTGTGCGGCCTGGAACGACCGGACGGCACTGCAGTCCGCCGCCGACTGCCTCCCGTCGACCGGCCGCCCCAGGAACTGCTCGACCTGCCGCTGGTACGGCCCGGTGGTCAGGTTGCAGGAGGCGGCCTGAGCCGTCCCGCCCCCGACGGCCACCAGCGGCGCCGCCAGTGCCACCGCCGCGCAGACCAGTGCCGCCCCGTGTCGCTTCGTACGCACCCACATGGATGTCATGTCGGCCTCCCGCCCCACTTCTTCCCGGCGGGAAGGCGCAACGCGCCGGAGCCCGGGGCGGGTTGGCCTCCGGGCTCCGTAAATCACCTCGTACTCCTGCCGTACGGGCGGATACGCGCGCGGTCGTATTCAGCGCGCGGCGGCCAGCGAGGTGTGGCGCCGCTCGGCGCGGGCCGCGCGGGAGCCGTACAAGGTGATCGACACGACGCCGAGGACCGCCAGCAGGGCGATGCCCACCGTGGCCGCCCAGCCCGCCCCGTGGTAGGCGAGCGCGCCGAGCGTGCCGCCCGCGCTGGAGCCGAGGTAGTACGCCGACTGGTACAGCGCCGAGGCCTGCGCGCGGGCCGTCTTCGCCGTCCGGCTGACCGCCGCCGACGCCACCGCGTGCCCCGCGAAGAAGCCCGCGGTGATCAGGACCAGTCCGAGCAGGATCGCGGGCAGCCGGTCCGACAGCGAGAACAGCAGCCCCAGGGCCGTCGTGGTCACCGCCAGGTACAGCGCGCCGCGCCGCCCGGCGCGGGCCACCAGCCGCCCGGCCGCCGCCGAGGAGACCGTACCCACCAGGTAGATCAGGAAGATCGACCCCACCACGCCCTGTCCGAGCGAGAACGGCTCCTCCACCAGCCGGTAGCCGATCACCGTGTAGACGGCGCCGAACACCGTCATGAACAGCGCGCCGATCCCGTACAGCCGCAGCAGCAGCGGATCGCGCAGATGGCCGGCGACCGCGGCGGCGACCGCGCGCGGCGCCGCCCCGGCCGGGCGGAAGAACCGCGCCCGGGGCAGCAGGACCAGGAAGGCCACCGCGCAGAGCAGCGCCATGGCGCCGACGGCCGCGAGCCCGCCCCGCCAGCCCCACGCCTGCGCGGCCCAGCCGGTGACCAGGCGGCCGCTCATGCCGCCGATGGAATTGCCCGCCACGAACAGGCCGATCGCGCCCACCAGCGCCTTCGCCTCGACCTCCTCCGCCAGGTACGCCATCGCGGAGGCCGGGATGCCGGCGATCGCCGCGCCCTGCACGGCGCGCAGCGCCACCAGCCACTCCAGGCCAGGGGCGAACGGCACGAGCACTCCGACGCCCACGGCCACGACCATGGACACCGTCATCATCCGGGTCCGGCCGAACCGCTCGGACAGCGCGCTCAGCGGCAGGACGAACAGGGCGAGCGCCCCGGTGGCCGCGGACACCGTCCAGCTGGCCTGACCCGCCGTCACGCCGAAGCCGTCCGAGATCGCGGGCAGCAGCGCCTGGGTCGAGTAGAGGAGGGCGAAGGTGGCCAGTCCGGCGGCGAAGAGCGCGAGGCTCATCCGGCGGTAGCCGGGGCGGCCGGGGGCGCGGGGCGCGGGGTTTGCGGCGGGGTGCGGGGACAGCGAGGTGGAGGCGCCCGGGATGACGGGCGCCCCGGTATGAGCGGGAGGCATGCAACGACCGTAGACCCGGCCCGTTTCATGCGTCCAATGCACAGATTGGCGATAATCGATCCACTGACGCATCAGCACAGCTCAGAGGGGCGCATGTCAACGAACCGTTACGAAGAAGACATGGCGGTGACAACTCTGCTGGCCCCGCGCCTCGCCTACTTCGCCGCCGTCGCCCGCCACGAGCACGTCACCCGTGCCGCGCAGGAGCTGGGCGTCCCGCAGTCCACCCTGTCGCGGGCCATGGTCCGGCTCGAAGAGGACCTCGGCATCACGCTGTTCGCCCGCAAGGGCCGCACGGTGGCGCTCACCACCGCGGGCCGGACCTTCCTGGCCTCGGCCGAGCAGGCCCTCGCCGAGATCGCCCGCGCCGCCGGATCCGTCCAGCAGGACGCCGATCCCGCCTACGGCAAAGTGGCGTTCGGCTTCCTGCACACCCTCGGCCCCGAGACCGTACCCGGCCTGATCCGGGCCTTCCGGGCCGACCACCCGCGGGTGCGCTTCTCCCTGGTGCAGAACTACGGCGAGGCCATGCTGGAGCGGCTGCGCACCGGCGAGCTCGACCTCTGCCTGACCTCACCCCTGCCCGATGCGCCCGACCTGGTGGCCCGCCGCCTCGACGAGCAGCGGCTGCGCCTGGTCGTTCCCGACGACCACCGCCTCGCCACCCGCAAGCGGATCCGCCTCGCGGAGGCCGCCGAGGAAACCTTCGTCACCCTGGAGCCCGGCTACGGCCTGCGCCGCATCACCGACGACCTGTGCGCCGAAGCCGGGTTCACCCCCCGGGTGGCCTTCGAGGGCGAGGAGGCCGAGACCCTGCGCGGGCTGGTCGCGGCCGGCCTCGGCGTGGCCCTGCTGCCACCGCCCGCCGTGCCCCGCCCCGGCGTGGTCGAGCTGACGGTGACCGCCCCGCGCGCGGTCCGCGAGATCGGCGTGGCCTGGCTCGACGGACACCCCGACACCCCGCCCGTCGCCGAGTTCAAGCGCTTCCTGCTGTCCCGGCGCGGCCGGCTGATCCCCGAACTGGCCGGCGGCCCCGGTCAGGACCCGGCCTTGCCGTCCGGGACCGGTGCGGGGGCCGCGGCGGAGAGCAAGTAGCCCGCCTGGAAGCGGGACTTGGCGCCCACCGCCCGCATGATCTCCGCGATGTGGCGCTGGCAGGTGCGCTCCGACATGCCGAGTCGGCGGGCGATCACCTTGTCCTCCAGCCCCTCCGACAACAACCGTACGATCGTCTGGCGCAGCTCGTCGGAGAGCGAGCGCGCCGCGTCCGGGCTCACCGTCGTGGGGAAGGGCTCCGCACCCGGCCAGGACCGCTCGAAGGCGGACGTCATGAAGTGCACGACGCTCGGCTCGCGCACCACCAGGGCCGCTCCGCTGCGGTCCGGCACCTCCATCAGACCCGTGTGCGCATCGAAGATCAGCATCCGCATCAGGCCGTCGCCCAGGGTGCGCACCTGCGCGCCGAGCGCGGTCACCCGTTCCACGTAGGCCGCCGTCGGCCGCGAATAGCGCGCCGTGTGCTGGTAGATCGTGCGCATCCGCACCCCGCGGGCCAGCAGCGACTCGTCCCGCCCGATCGCCTCCTGGAGCGATTCCAGCGGCCGGCCCCCGCCCGGCTGCGAGGTCAGCAGCTCCCGCTCGCACGCCGCCGCGAGCTCCGCGATCAGCCCGCGCACCGCCCCCAGGTCGGTGACCAACTCCAGCTGCTCCGCGCTGCTGCGCTGCCGGTGCGCCGCCCCGGCCTCGTACGCCGGGACCAGCGCCTCCAGCCGTCCGCGCAGCCGGTCCATCTCGTCGTGGGTCTCCCGGACCAGCAGCGCCAGGGGGGCCAGCGCACGGGCAGCCGCCGCCCGCGGCGCCACCGCGCACCACCGCTCCGGCCCGCTGCCGGGGGTCCGCTGGAGCAGATGGGCGGCGGCCAGCTCGGTGATCGCCGCGCCCGCGCGGGCACCCAGGGCCGCGGTGGCCTCCGCCGCGGCGAAGGAGTGGCGCTCGACGGCGTACGCGTACAGCCGCCGGGCGGCGGGGCTCAGATCGCCTCCGTTTGCGGGGTCGACTGCGTCGGCTGGCATGGGCGTATTCGTCCCGGCTTGCGGATGTTTATAAACCCCTCGGGTTCCCGCAAGGCGGCAAGACGACGCCCGAACCGGCGGTTACGGCATATGCCGGACCGGCACAGTGGAGGCACCGGTGAACGGGGAGCGCCGGTACCGGGGGAGCGCCCGGCCGGGCAGGCGCACGCCGTGGTGGTCACGCCGATCCATCGGTGCCGTCCGACCGTGAGGGGGCGGAGCGGCAGGCACGGACGGACCGGCGCGACCACCGCCGCGCCCGGCACGGCGCCGTACCCGGCACTCCGCGGGGCCCGGGAGGGCACGCCCCGCCCGGGCGGCGGTACTTGCCTAGGCGCCCGCGGCCTTCGCGTAGTCCCCGAAGCCGGTCCAGTCCACGGCGACGCACGGCTCGTCCCCCACGACCCACGCGTCGTGCCCGGGCGAGACCTGCATGAAGTCACCGGGGCCGTAGTCCTCGGCCGCCCCGTCGTCCATGACGACGTGCATCCGCCCGCTCACCACGTAGCCGGTGTGGGCGGACTGGCAGCTGTCCGTCCCGGCCAGCGGCTTGATGTGCTCCGACCAGCGCCAGCCCGGCTCGAACACGGCGCGGCCCACGGGTCCGCCGTCCGCCTGGATCAGGTCCAGCCGACCCTTGCCGTCGGTGAACGGACGGGTCTCGTCGGCGCTGTCGAAGCTCCTGCGCACCATCGGCGCCATGGCGGTACCTCCCGGAAAGAGCACGCCCCGAGTCCACTCCTCACCTTACGCTCGGGGCCCCCATCCCTCATCCCCTCAGCGAACGCCCGAAACCGGAGGCCAGCGGCATCCGCAGACCCAGCGGGGGAGGAGCCGCCAGCGCATCGGTGACCGGTCGCGAGTACCGCCCCGTCACCATCGCACCGAGCACGAAGTCCACGGCCAGCGCCACGACTTCCGCCTGGTGCTCCCGTAACCGGTGCCCGTCGGAGTGCACCTCGAACCGGCACGTCGCCCGGTTCGCCTTCTTCGCCTGCGCCGCCAGCCGAAACGATGCCTCGGGGTCGCTGTGCGCGTCGTTCGTCCCGTGCACGATCAGCACCTGCCGTCCCGAGAGCTGCTTGACCGGTTCGGGCGAGCCGTCCCCCGGCGCCCCGTCCAGCGAAGGGGCGAGCGCCAGAACCGAGTTGACGGCGTCGTGGCCCGCCGCCCGCAGCGCCGCCCGGCCGCCCGCGTCGTAGCCGGCGAGGCACACCGGTACGTCCCCGTACCTGCGCACCACCTCGTCCGCCGCCCACCGGGCGTCCTCCACGCGGTCGGCCCCGCGGCCGTGGAGGACGGAGTGCGTGACCAGGCCCTGGGCCCGGCCCGCCCGGGCCAGGGCCCGCGCGAGCCCGCGCAGCGGGCCGGGGGGCCATCTGGACGCGCCGGGGAGCAGCAGGACCGCCCCGTTGACCGTGCTGTCCGTCGAGACCGAGCCGTTCACGCGGGCCGCCCGCCCCAGGCGGGCTCCGCGCGCCGGCGGCGCATGCTGTGCCATGGCGGAACAGTCTCAGACTGACAGGTGTACGCCACCCGTCCGTACGGTCTCTGTTACATATCGACCCCCGCCGCCGACGCGGTGCTCTACGCGCGTAGGAGTTAGAGTGCGCAGATGACGAGCGAGACCCCCAACCTGCCCACCCCGGATCAGATCCGCCGCTCCCCGAAGGTGCTGCTCCACGACCACCTCGACGGTGGACTGCGCCCCGGGACCATCATCGAGCTGGCCCGCGAAGCCGGCTACGAGAACCTGCCCGAGACCGACGCCGACAAGCTCGGCATCTGGTTCCGCGAGGCCGCCGACTCCGGCTCCCTCCCGCGCTACCTGGAGACGTTCGCGCACACCTGCGCCGTCATGCAGACGAAGGCCGCGCTGTTCCGCGTCGCCGCCGAGTGCGCCGAGGACCTGGCCGAGGACGGCGTGGTGTACGCGGAGATCCGCTACGCCCCCGAGCAGCACCTCGAAGCCGGTCTGACCCTCGAAGAGGTCGTCGAGGCCGTGAACGAGGGCTTCCGCGAGGGCGAGCGCCGCGCGAAGGCCAACGGCCACCGGATCCGCGTCGGCGCCCTCCTCACCGCGATGCGCCATGCCGCCCGCGCCCTGGAGATCGCGGAGCTCGCCAACCGCTACCGCGACAACGGCGTGGTCGGCTTCGACATCGCCGGCGCCGAGGCCGGCTTCCCTCCCACCCGCCACCTGGACGCGTTCGAGTACCTCAAGCGCGAGAACAACCACTTCACCATCCACGCGGGCGAGGCCTTCGGCCTGCCGTCGATCTGGCAGGCCCTCCAGTGGTGCGGCGCCGACCGCCTGGGCCACGGTGTGAAGATCATCGACGACATCGAGGTCGCCGCGGACGGCTCCGTGACGCTGGGCCGCCTGGCCTCGTACGTCCGGGACAAGCGCATCCCCCTGGAGATGTGCCCCACCTCGAACCTGCAGACCGGAGCGGCCGTCTCCTACGCGGAGCACCCCATCGGCCTGCTGCGCAAGCTGCACTTCCGGCTGACGGTCAACACCGACAACCGCCTGATGAGCGGCACCAGCATGAGCCGCGAGTTCGAGCACCTGGTCAGTACCTTCGGCTACACGCTCGACGACATGCAGTGGTTCACCGTCAATGCGATGAAATCCGCGTTCATTCCTTTCGATGAACGACTGGCCATGATCAACGACGTGATCAAGCCGGGCTATGCCGAGCTGAAGTCGGAGTGGCTGTTCCGGCAGACCGCTTCGACCAGCGGTTCCGTATCGGCCTAGGCCACGGCATGACAGACGGAAAGCGTCCGGGAAGCGCAATTCCCGGACGCTTTCTCGTATTTACAGATGTTTGCGGGCGGGGGTTTGAAGTGACTAGTTTGCGGAGCCGCTCAGTTCCCCTTCGCAAGGACTAATCTTCATGAAGAAGTCAGCTGCCAAGACTCTCGGTGTCGCCGCCCTCGGCGCCGCCTTCGCCGCCGTCGCCGCCGGCACCGCATCCGCCGCTGTTCCCGCCATCGGGCTCTCCGACGCGCTGGGTACGGTCACCGGTGCCGCGCAGGGGCTCACGAGCCAGCAGCAGGTGAGCTCCGGGGAAGGCCAGCAGTCCAGCGACCCGGCTGCTCCGATCGGTGAGCTCGCCAACGCGATCGGCCCCACCCTCGGCGGCCTGCCCATCGGTGGTGCCCTCGGCGGCTGATCCGCACCGGATTCGCGCACGGGCACGCGTGGCGCACGCCGGTTCGATCGGGTGTGTGCCACGTCGTGCCATGTGCCACGATCGCCGTCAACCGCCCGCCGACGGCGGGGGAGAGAGGTCATCGGTCATGCGCCTGAAGGCACGCGCCACGGTCACGGCGGCCGCCGCACTGCTGCCCGCCCTCCTCCTGGGGGCCGTGGGCTGCGGCAAGGGCGCCACTGCGCCCGACAAGGCACCGGACCCCAAGGACTCCGCCCCCGTGAGCTCCCCGCCGGCCTCCCCCGCGGGTTCGGCCGTGCCCCAGGCCGCCGCGAGCAAGCTGGAGCGGTCCGCGCTGGAGCAGGGCGACGTGCCCGGCTACCAGATCTCGGCGCAGGGCAAGAACCCCAACGCCCCCGACGGCCAGCCGCAGGCCGACCGCAAGGCCTGTCAGCCGCTGGCCGACATCATGGGCGACAAGCCGGACCCGGCCGCGCAGGAGACCGTCAACCGGGGCGTCGGCTCGCAGAAGCAGGTCGGACTCGCCGTCTCCGCCTCCGTCAGCTCCTACGCCGAGCGCGACGCCAGGACGCTGATCGCCCGCCTCAAGGACGCGGTCGCCGCGTGCGGTACGGGCTTCACCGCCACCGTCGAGAAACAGAGCGGCAGCTACCGCGAGGTGCGGCCCGCCGAGTACCGGACGTCCGGCGACGAGAGCGTCAGCTGGACCACGACCGCGGCCGCCCAGGGCGTCTCCGCGGAGGTCCACCTGGTCGTCGTGCGCCAGGGCTCCACCATCGTGCGGCTGATGGCCCTCAACGTGGCCGCCGGCCGGCAGAAGGCGCAGGTTCCGCACGAGGTGGCGGACAAGCAGCTGGAAAAGGTGCGCGCCGCGCGCTGATCACCACCCGGTGGAAGCGGACTTCTCGTTCGGCAGCAGGACCCACAGCGCCAGGTAGATCAGGAACTGAGGGCCGGGCAGTAGACACGAGACGACGAAGATGAGCCTCATCGTGTTCGCGGAAATACCGAATCGCCGCGCCAGTCCGGCGCAGACGCCGCCGATCCAGCGGCCGTCACGGGGGCGAACAAGGGCGCTCATGGATTCTCCTAAGGGGCCATCGCGGGACCTTTTCCCGCGATGCCTCAATACTCCCGTGGAACCGCGGACAGTACCTCGGTCCAAGGGCCGAGCCCGACCCTGGTAATCCTCGGGGTGGACCCCTGAGACTTCCGTGCGTGCAGCGACCGCCGCAGCCGCGCCCGCAGGACCGGTACGACGGCCACGTGCGCCAGCACCACCCCGACCGTGTTCAGCAGCACCGAGTCAACGTCGACGACCTGGCCGCCCACGCCGCTCTGCATCATCTCGATGCTGAGCGAGACCAGCACGCCCGCGGCGGCGGTCCGCCCCAGCGAGGACCACGCGGCCAGCGGCGAGGGCGCCAGCGTTCCGCTGACCAGGGGCAGGAGCACCCCGAGCGGGGCGAGCAGAGCGAGCGCCTCCCCGATCCGCCGGGCGGCCTCCAGCGGCCCGTAGGCGAGGTCCGCCCTGATCCCCTCCAGCGGGGTCAGATTGGCGGCTGCCGCCCAGGGTACGTCGAGCGGACGCAGAGTGAGCCAGCCGACGAGGAGGAGATGAGCGACCAGCAGGGCCCCGCCCAGGAGCCGGAGCCGGAGGTGTATGGCGGTGGCGGCTCGGTGGCCGACCTCTTGACGCTGCACACCTGCGAGGACGCAGCTCCCGGTGGCCGCGGTTCCGGTCGGTTCGGGTGACCGCCCGAAAAAACGGCGGGCGGCGCCGCACCCCCGCACCCGTACCCGTGCTCTCACGCACGGTGACCGCGCTGCGGGCTCAGCGGGTCGCATAGAGCACGATCAGCAGCACCGCGCCCGCCACGGCGGGCGCAATGATCTCGTACGACCAGTGCACGCTCACGCTGCCCTGCGCTCCCGCGCGGGAGGCGCCGCGCTCGGCCAGCTCGCGCAGCTCGTCCACCACCCGGTCGGCGTGGGCGCGCTGCGGCTCGGCAGCCGCGCCGGGCTGCTCCGGCGCGGCCAGCCCCTTGCCGGTGAGCCCGCCGCGGCGGCTGAACTGCTGCCTGCCGGCCTTCTTGCGCTCGCGCAGCGAGACGGGAACCGACCAGAGCTGGTACTTCGACCCCTCGGCCAGCACTTCCGCGGAGTACCCGGCGCGCACGGCGTCCACCGCGGCCCAGGGCAGCTCGATCACCCGGAACGGGTTCCGTACGCGCATCCGGTCGTCGTTGGCGAAGACCGCCGGGCGGATGGTGAACGCCACCGTCAGCGGGACCAGGAACAGCGCGATGGCCAGGGCGAACCACGGGGTGTTGCCCGACCCCCGTACCACCGCGTCCCCGCACAGCCACGCGATCAGGGCGAGCAGCAGCGCTCCGGTGACGATGGCCATGGGAGAGCGGTAGACCCGGTCGTCGTACACCGGCTCGTCGGTGGGCTGCTGGCTGCTCATGCGCCCGATTGTGCCTCACGCCGTCTCAGCCCACGAGATCGGCGTACACGATGATGTTGTCGGGACGGTGGCCCTCGGTGAGCTCCCCGCCGCACGTGATCAGCCTCAGCTCCGGGCGGGCGGTGTTCCCGTACACCTTGGCGGTCGGGAAGCTCTTCTTGTCGACCTGTTCCAGCTCGCGCACCCGGAAGACCGCGACGCGCCCGTCCGCCCGGCTGACGGTGATCTCGTCACCGGCGTGGATCTTCGAGACGTTGCGCAGGACGGCCGGGCCGCGCACGGTGTCGAAGTGCCCGATCAGCACGGCCGGCCCGGTCTCGCCCGGCGTGACGGCCCGGGTGTACCAGCCGATCCGGTCCCCGTCCGCGACGGAGGGCACCTCGACGGTGCCGTCGGCGGCCAGGCCCAGCTTCAGCAGCGGGCCCGTGTCCACCCCGGCCACGGGGATCCGTACCCGTACCGGCTCCGAGGCGGGCAGTGGGGCGACCGGCGCGGCCGGCGTCGGGGCGGGCGGGGCGGCGGCCTGTGCGGGAGCAGCGGCGGGGTCGGCGATGTGAGGCGGGGGTGTGGGCGCGGCAGGGGCGCCGCCGCAGCCGGTCAGGGCGGCGAGGGTGAGCGGACCGAGCAGGGCGGCGGCGAGCAGGGGGCGGACGGGACGGGCCATGGGGCGCTCCGGGAAACGGGCCCGGCGGGCCGCCGTGGAGGCGGCCCGCCGGAAGGGGGAACGGGAGTCGTGCGCAGGGGCAGGTGTGGCTCAGGCGCCGTTGCGGGCGCGGCGGGAGCGGACCATCAGGGCCGCACCCAGCGCGGCGAGGATCGCGACGAGACCGGCGCCGGCGGCCAGGGTGGTGCTGTTGTCGGTGTCCTCGGCGGCGAAGTCCGCACCGGCGGCGACCGCGCCCTGGGGGACGACCACGGTCTGCGCGCCCGTCTGCGGCTTCACGTCGGCGGCCGGCTTGACGGGGGTCTTGGCGGTCGGCTGCGCGGAGGGCTTGGCGGAGGGCTCGGTCGAGGGCTTGGCCGACGGCTTGGTGGTCGGCGCGGTGGTCGCCGTGGCCTCCGGCAGCAGGTAGAAGTCCGAAGCGCCCTCGCCCTTCCGGTGGACGTTGAGCCCGTAGCGGCCCGCGTCGGTGAGCGTGTACTCGGTGCCCTCGATCACCGCGCTGCGGTGGGAAAGGTCCAGCTTCGCCAGCACGCGGCCCGCCCAGCCGTCGGCCGGCTTCCAGTCCTCGGAGGAGGCGCGGAGCCAGACCTCGGGGCCCTCGGACTCGTTGCGCAGCACCGCGAGCACGTGCTTGTCGACGAGGTGGAGCTCGCCGTCGTAGCGGCCCTTGTCCGCCGCGCCCGCGGAGACGGTGGTCACCGTCGACACCGGGGTGGCGGCCTGCGGGGCGGGCGCGGCGAGCGCGGTCGCAGCCGGCGTGAGCAGGGCCCCGGCGAGGGCGGCGGTGACGATCGAGGTGCGGAGGGCGGAACGCATAACGACTCCTGAAGCTGTGTCGCGGAGAGGTGGGAGAGTCGCATGCCGCGTTTTCTCTGTCGGGCTTTCATCCGGTGAGGTCTGGCGGGCTGCTGAAGAGAAATTTACGGATCTTGTTCGACTGGATCATGGGGTTCCTGTCTTCGCCGTGTAACAGGAAAAGCGGAGGTCAGCGGTCCGCAGGCAAGGCCGCAGCGGGACCCTTGCCCCGCCCGGATGTCGCCCGCCCCGCACAGATGTGCACGTGCGGGGGGTGACAGGTCGCTACGCGCGTAGATATGCTCATCTGGTGACCATGCCCACCACCCTCACCGCATTCGCTGACGTGACGACGTCCGACAGTGCGCTGCGCCGCTTCCTGCACGGGCTGCCCGGCGTAGACGCCGTCGGCCTGGAGGCCCGCGCGGCCGCGCTCGGTACCCGTTCGATCAAGACCACGGCCAAGGCGTACGCCATCGACCTGGCCATCTCGATGATCGACCTGACCACGCTTGAGGGTGCGGACACCCCGGGCAAGGTACGGGCCCTCGCCGCCAAGGCCGTCATCCCCGACCCGACCGACCGTACGACCCCCATGACCGCCGCGGTCTGCGTCTACCCGGACATGGTGGCCACCGCCAAGGCCGCCCTGAACGGCGCCGACGTGAAGGTGGCGTCCGTCGCGACCGCCTTCCCGGCCGGCCGCGCCGCGCTGGCCGTCAAGCTCGCGGACACCCGGGACGCCGTCGCCGCAGGCGCCGACGAGATCGACATGGTCATCGACCGTGGCGCCTTCCTCGCCGGCCGCTACCTGGAGACGTACGAGCTGATCAAGGCCATCAAGGAGGCGTGCGTCCGCGAGGACGGCAGCGCCGCCCGGCTGAAGGTCATCTTCGAGACCGGCGAACTGTCGACCTACGACAACATCCGCCGCGCCTCCTGGATCGGCATGCTCGCGGGTGCCGACTTCATCAAGACCTCCACCGGCAAGGTCGGGGTCAACGCCACCCCCGCCAACACCCTGCTGATGCTCGAAGCCGTCCGCGACTTCAAGGAGCAGACTGGAATCCAGATCGGCGTGAAGCCGGCCGGCGGCATCCGGACCACCAAGGACGCCATCAAGTTCCTGGTCCTGGTCAACGAGACCGTGGGCGCGGACTGGCTGACCAACGAGTGGTTCCGCTTCGGAGCCTCCAGCCTGCTGAACGACCTGCTCATGCAGCGCCAGAAGCTGAGCACCGGGCGTTACTCCGGTCCCGACTACGTGACGGTGGACTGAGACCATCATGAACAAGCCTTCCCCCTTCGAGTACGCGCCGGCTCCCGAGTCCCGCTCGGTCGTCGACATCGCCCCCTCCTACGGCCTCTTCATCGACGGTGAGTTCACCGACTCCGCCGACGGCAGGGTCTTCAAGACCGTCTCGCCGTCGTCCGAGGAAGTCCTCTCCGAGGTCGCCCAGGCCGGCGCCGCCGACGTGGACCGCGCCGTCAGGGCCGCCCGCAAGGCCTTCGAGAAGTGGTCCGCGCTGCCGGGCTCCGAGCGCGCCAAGTACCTCTTCCGCATCGCCCGGATCATCCAGGAGCGCAGCCGCGAGCTGGCCGTCCTGGAGACCCTGGACAACGGCAAGCCGATCAAGGAGACCCGCGACGCGGACCTCCCGCTCGTCGCCGCGCACTTCTTCTACTACGCGGGCTGGGCCGACAAGCTCGACCACGCGGGCTACGGTGCGAACCCGCGTCCGCTCGGCGTCGCCGGCCAGGTCATCCCGTGGAACTTCCCGCTGCTGATGCTGGCGTGGAAGATCGCCCCGGCGCTCGCGACCGGCAACACCGTCGTCCTCAAGCCCGCGGAGACCACCCCGCTGTCCGCCCTGTTCTTCGCGGACATCTGCCGCCAGGCCGGCCTGCCCAGGGGTGTCGTCAACATCCTCACGGGCTACGGGGACGCGGGCGCGGCCCTCGTCGAGCACCCCGACGTCAACAAGGTCGCCTTCACCGGCTCGACCGCGGTCGGCAAGGCCATCGCCCGCCAGATCGCCGGCACCGACAAGAAGGTCACCCTGGAGCTGGGCGGCAAGGGCGCCAACATCGTCTTCGACGACGCCCCCATCGACCAGGCCGTCGAGGGCATCGTCAACGGCATCTTCTTCAACCAGGGCCAGGTCTGCTGCGCGGGCTCGCGCCTGCTGGTCCAGGAGTCGATCCACGACGAGCTGCTCGACTCCCTCAAGCGGCGCCTGTCCACGCTGCGCCTCGGCGACCCGCTGGACAAGAACACCGACATCGGCGCGATCAACTCCGCCGAGCAGCTGGCCCGGATCACCGCGCTCGCCGACACCGGTGAGGCCGAGGGAGCCGAGCGCTGGTCCCCGGCGTGCGAGCTGCCGTCCGCCGGTTACTGGTTCGCCCCGACGCTCTTCACGAACGTCACCCAGGCGCACACCGTCGCCCGCGACGAGATCTTCGGCCCGGTGCTGTCCGTGCTGACCTTCCGTACGCCCGACGAGGCCGTCGCCAAGGCCAACAACAGCCAGTACGGCCTGTCCGCCGGCATCTGGACCGAGAAGGGCTCGCGCATCCTCGCGGTCGCGAACAAGCTCCGCGCCGGCGTGGTGTGGGCCAACACGTTCAACAAGTTCGACCCGACCTCGCCCTTCGGCGGCTACAAGGAGTCCGGCTTCGGCCGTGAGGGCGGGCGCCACGGCCTGGAGGCTTACCTCGATGTCTGAGTCGACGACCACGCGTCTTTCCGTCTTCAAGACCTACAAGCTGTACGTGGGCGGGAAGTTCCCGCGTTCCGAGAGCGGCCGGGTGTACGAGGTGAGCGACTCCAAGGGCAGGTGGCTGGCCAACGCCCCCCTCGCCTCCCGCAAGGACGCCCGTGACGCGGTCGTCGCGGCCCGCAAGGCCTTCGGCGGCTGGGCGGGCGCGACCGCCTACAACCGCGGGCAGATCCTCTACCGCATCGCCGAGATGCTGGAGGGCCGCCGGGACCAGTTCGTCCGCGAGGTGGGCGAGGCCGAGGGCCTGTCCAAGTCCAAGGCGGCGGCGGTCGTCGACGCGGCCATCGACCGCTGGGTCTGGTACGCGGGCTGGACCGACAAGATCGCCCAGATCGCGGGCGGGACCAACCCGGTCGCGGGCCCCTTCTTCAACCTGTCCACCCCGGAGCCCACCGGTGTCGTCGCGGTCGTCGCTCCGCAGGACTCGTCCTTCCTTGGTCTGATCTCCGTGATCGCCCCGGTGATCGCCACCGGCAACACCGCGGTCGTCATCGCCGGCGAGAAGGCGCCCCTGCCGGCCCTCTCCCTCGGTGAGGTGCTGGCCACGTCCGACCTGCCGGGCGGCGTGGTCAACATCCTGTCCGGCAAGGCCGCCGAAATGGGTCCGCACCTGGCGGCCCACCAGGACGTCAATGCGATCGACCTGGCGGGTGCCGACCCGGCGCTCGCGAAGGAGCTGGAGATCGCGGCGGCGGACAACCTCAAGCGCGTCCTGCGTCCACAGCCTGTGGACGACTGGAGCGCCGACCCGGGCACGGCGCGGATGACGGCCTTCCTGGAGACCAAGACCGTCTGGCACCCCACGGGTTCGCTGGGCGCGTCGGGCTCGTCGTACTAGACGGGCCGCGCGAAGAACCGGCCCCGGCAGCGTCCAGCGCTGCCGGGGCCGTTCGCTTGTTCCCCGTCCTCCGCTTTACGTTCTCCGTTTTCCCCTTTCCGCCGGCTACTTCGCGCCGGGGAGCAGCGGCCCGAGCAGCGAGGACGCGGCGGCCTGGGGCAGCTCGCCGACCGAGGGGCCCTGGGTCAGGGTGCCCGTGACCATGCCGGTGCCGAGCGCGGGGAAGTCCGCGACCTTGGCGCCGATGCCGTTGTCCAGGGGATCCACTCCGGTGTGGGCCAGCGGGTTCACCTTGAGGTTCGCGATCGGGTCGGTGACCCCGGCGAGGGCCGCCGGCACCGAGAGCTCGCCCGCCTGGGCGCCGCTCGCGGCCATCGCGAGGGCCGCGCCGGCCATCGAGAGGGTGAGGCCTGCGGTGCGCAGCGTGGTGCCGGTGGAGCGCTGGGGGGCTGCGTGACGTGCCATGGTTTCCCGCCTGTGGTCGTAGTCGCGTGCGCACGCAGCGTAGTTGAGGTGTGATCCTGGATACCAACCGGTCACCCGGAGGATCCCCTACGCGGGGTAATGCTTCACACTGGTGTCCCGTGAGCTCTCCTCTGCCTACGCGTGTCGTGCTGCTGACCGGACCCTCGGGATCCGGCAAGTCCTCGCTCGCGGCCCGGTCCGGGCTTCCGGTGCTGCGCCTGGACGACTTCTACAAGGAGGGCGACGACCCGACCCTGCCGGTGGTCGAGGGAAGCTCCGACATCGACTGGGACTCCCCGCTGTCCTGGGACGCGGACGTCGCCGTGGCGGCGGTCGCGGAGCTGTGCCGGACGGGCCGTACCGAGGTGCCGGTGTACGACATCGCCACCTCCGCGCGCACGGGCACCGAGACGCTGGACATCGCCCGCACCCCCCTGTTCATCGCGGAGGGCATCTTCGCGGCCGACATCGCGGCGCGCTGCCGGGAACTCGGGCTGCTGGCCGATGCGATCTGCCTGCGGGGCCGCCCGTCGACCACCTTCCGGCGCCGCCTCGCCCGCGATCTGCGCGAGGGCCGCAAGTCGGTGCTCTTCCTGCTGCGCAGGGGCTACCGGCTGATGCGGGCCGAGCGGAGCATCGTGGCCCGCCACATCGCCCTCGGCGCGTACGCCTGCGGCAGTGACGAGGCCCTGGGCCGTCTGGCGGCAGCCGCAGCCGGCCGCCACCGGACCGCCGCCGCGGCCGTGTGACCGCCGCGCCGCGCACCCCGGCACCTGCGTCTGCGGCCTGCGCCTGCGCCTGGGCATGACGAAAAGGCGGGACCGTGCGGACCCCCGGCCGCTCGATCCCGCCTTCTCCCCCCGTGGCCCCCGCCCCACCCCCGAAGGGCGGCCCCCCTGGCCGGTGGTCTGTGTGGGCCCTGCGGCCCGTGGTCCCCTGTGGCTCCGTCAGGCGACGAGCTCCTCGAAGGATTCCGCCTCGTCGCGGCCGAAGCTCAGCACCTCGTCGTCCCGCAGGCGCCGCAGCGAGCGCCAGATGCTGGACTTCACGGTGCCGACGCTGATGCCGAGGATCTCCGCGATCTCCGGGTCCGTACGGCCCTCGTAGTAGCGCAGGACCAGCATCGTGCGCTGCGGCTCCGGGATGCGGGCCAGCGCCTGCCACAGCACCGCGCGCAGTTCCGTACCCCGCATCGCGTCCGTGTCGGTGGCCGTCTCCGGCAGCTCCTCCGTCGGGTACTCGTTCAGCTTGCGGCGGCGCCACGCGCTGATGTGCAGGTTCGTCATCGTCCGCCGCAGGTATCCGCCGACGGCCGCCTTGTCGCTGATCCGGTCCCACGCCCGGTACGTCGAGAACAGCGCGCTCTGCAGCAGGTCCTCGGCCTCGTAGCGGTCACCGGTCAGGTGGAAGGCCGTCGCGTAGAGGGCCGCCCGGCGCTCCTGGACGTAGGCCGTGAACTCCGCCTCCGAGGTGGAGGACGGCGACTGGGCCGGAGCCGAGGAGGGCGTGCGGTACGTGTTCGCGTCGATGGCCACCGTGTGCGCCGGCCGCGGACGGGCGACCGTCGCCGTACGGACACCCGCCCGGCGGTTCACATCGTGCAGCCGCGTGACAACCGCGCTGGTGGTGGTGCTGTGCAGCGTGTTCATCTCGCGCCCCCCGTCGTGGAGTCTGCTTCGGATCCTGCTGGGTCCCTGTTTCGTTGACAGAAGCCTGCCCGGCCGACTTAACCGGGGTGTCCGCCGACTGTCACAGGCCTGTCACAGCGGCCGCGCCGAGATCCGCCGCGCCCGACGGTCGAACTCCCAACCGCCGATGGGACAGAATGAGCCCGTGCCTTTCCTGTTGCTGATCGAGGACGACGACGCCATCCGCACGGCCCTCGAACTCTCCCTGTCCCGCCAGGGCCACCGTGTGGCCACCGCGGCGACGGGCGAGGACGGTCTGAAGCTGCTGCGCGAGCAGCGGCCGGACCTGATCGTGCTCGACGTCATGCTGCCCGGGATCGACGGCTTCGAGGTGTGCCGGCGGATCCGCCGAACCGACCAGTTGCCGATCATCCTGCTCACCGCCCGCAGTGACGACATCGATGTCGTCGTCGGACTGGAGTCCGGCGCCGACGACTACGTCGTCAAGCCCGTCCAGGGCCGGGTGCTCGACGCACGCATCCGTGCCGTGCTGCGCCGCGGCGAGCGGGAGGCCAGCGACTCCGCCACCTTCGGCTCCCTGGTCATCGACCGGGCGGCGATGACCGTGACGAAGAACGGCGAGGACCTCCAGCTCACTCCGACGGAGCTGCGGCTGCTGCTGGAGCTCAGCCGCCGGCCCGGACAGGCGCTCTCCCGTCAGCAGCTGCTGCGGCTCGTGTGGGAGCACGACTACCTCGGCGACTCCCGGCTCGTGGACGCCTGCGTGCAGCGGCTGCGCGCCAAGGTGGAGGAAGTGCCCTCCTCGCCGACCCTGATCCGGACCGTCCGCGGAGTCGGCTACCGCCTGGACTCACCGCAGTGACCGCACCCCCGTTCGCGGGCCGGCGCTGGACCAGCCTGCGGCTGCGCCTCCTCGTCGTGTTCGCGCTCGTCGCCCTGACGGCCGCGGTCTCCGCCTCGGGCATCGCGTACTGGCTCAACCGCGAGGCGGTGCTGACCCGTACCCAGGACGCGGCCCTCGGCGACTTCCGGCAGGAGATGCAGAACCGGGCCGCGGCGCTGCCCGCCGACCCGACGGCCGAGGAACTGCAGCGCACCGCCGAACTGATGGCCGGCAGCAGCCCCGGGTACAGCGTGCTGCTGGTGCACGAGCGCAAGGACCACCGCAAGGTGTTCGGTGCGGCCGGACCCGACTCCTTCGGGCTGGACGACGTACCCGCGTCCCTCCAGCACGCGGTGAACGACCGGCAGAAGACCACGGCGGCGAACGACGCCGAGTACCACATGTACTGGCAGCGCACGAAGCCGCGCGGCAATCCGTACCTGGTGGGCGGCACGCGCATCGTGGGCGGCGGGCCGACCGGCTACATGTACAAGTCCCTCGCCCAGGAACGGGACGACCTCAACGCGCTGGGCTGGTCGCTGACCATCGCCACCGGGCTCGCCCTGCTCGGCTCGGCGCTGCTGGCACAGGCCGCCGCACGGACCGTACTCAAGCCCGTACAGCGGCTGGGGGACGCGGCGCGCCGGCTCGGCGAGGGGGAGCTGGACCACCGGCTGGACGTGTCGGGGACGGACGAACTCGCGGACCTGTCACGTACGTTCAACAAGACGGCCGAGGCGCTGGAGAAGAAGGTCGCCGACATGAGTGCGCGCGAGGAGGCGAGCCGGCGCTTCGTCGCCGACATGTCGCACGAGCTGCGCACGCCGCTGACGGCGCTGACGGCGGTCGCCGAGGTGCTGGAGGAGGAGGTCGAGGACCTCGACCCGATGATCGCACCGGCGGTCGCTCTGGTGGTCAGCGAGACCCGGCGGCTCAACGACCTGGTGGAGAACCTGATGGAGGTCACCCGCTTCGACGCGGGGACGGCACGGCTGGTGCTGGACGACGTGGACGTCGCCGACCAGGTCACGGCGTGCATCGACGCGCGGGCCTGGCTCGACGCGGTCGAACTGGACGCCGACCGGGGCATCGTGGCGCGGCTGGACCCGCGGCGGCTCGACGTCATCCTCGCCAACCTGATCGGGAACGCCCTCAAGCACGGCGGTTCGCCGGTGCGGGTGTCGGTGCGGGTGGAGGACGAGTGGCTGGTGATCGCGGTCAAGGACAACGGGCCGGGCATCCCGCAGGAGGTGCTGCCGCACGTCTTCGACCGGTTCTACAAGGCCAGCGCCTCCCGGCCGAAGTCGGACGGCAGCGGGCTCGGCCTGTCGATCGCCATGGAGAACGCGCACATCCACGGCGGGGACATCACCGCCGCCAATGCTGCGGAGGGCGGCGCGCTGTTCACGCTGCGGCTGCCGGTGGACGTGGGGAAGGTGATCGCCGGTGACGCGGGCACGGACGCGTAGGGCCCTGCCGGGCGCGGTGTTGGTGGTGCTGCTGACGGCGGCGGCGACGTCGGCCTGCGGGATCCGGGCGACGACGGTGCCGGTGGACGTCGGGGCGGCGCCGTCACGGGTGTCGTGCGACGTCCCGGTCGAGCAGAACGGCGTCCAGGGCTTCCGGGCGACGATCGAGCTGGTGTGCGGCTCGCAGCTGGTGGGCGTGGAGCGGGTGGTGCCGATACCGGAGAAGAAGCCCACCAAGGACCCGGCGTCGCTGGCGGCCGAGGCGCTGCTGGAGGCGCTGGAACGGGAGCCGTCGGCGGAGGAGCGGGACGCGGGCTTCTCGACCGGGGTCCCGGACGGCTTGGCGGTCGCCCCGGCGCGGACCGGTGACCCGGCGGGCACCATCCGGCTCAGCCGCAAGCCGGAGGACCTGCCGCCGGTGGCGTTGTCGCAGATCGTGTGCACGCTGGCGGAGAGCGAGGCCGTCTCGGCGGGGCCGGGGCCGATCGTGCTGGGCGGCCCGGACGCGGATCCGCCGCGGGCGTGGGAGTGCACCGAGGCGGTCCGCTCCCGCCCGGAATCGGTCGCCACGCTGGGCGACGTGGTCCGCCCGGGCACCTCCCCGTCGGCGTCCCCGTCCTGAGGGCCGTCTTTTCAAGGCCGCCGGGGTGCCCCCTCTTCTCGCAGGTTCCTACCGCCGACCGGGCCGCTCCCGCTCCTGGGGCCGGTCCGGACCGGGGAGCCTGTAGGCGCCAGCCCCGGCGCGACCCGGTCGCTTGCCGGGGACCGGCCCCGAAGGCGGGAGCGTGAAGGCGAAGGGGGACGGGGGCACCAGCCGGTGACCCGGACCGGCCCCGGCAGCGGGACAGGGGCCGGTCGGGGGTCGGAACCTGCGAGGAGAGGGGGCCCGTGGGCGGGTGCGGGTTTGTGGGGGCCGCTGCTGTTCAACGCCGCCGTGGTGCCCCTCTTCTCGCAGGTTCCTACCGCCGCCCGGCCGGTTCCTGCTCCCGGGGTCGGTCCGGACCGGGGGTCTGTACGCGGCAGCCGTGGGCGGAGACGGCAGCGGCCCCCCGAGACGGGTCTCGGGGGGCCGGGTGGCAGCGGGGCCCGTCGGACGGGACGGGCCCCGCTGCCGCCGCACCGGCGGACGGAGTCCGGTGCGGCGGCGCGGAGCCGTGACGCGCGGAGCGTCAGATGCCCGCTGCTGCCGCGAGGTCCTTCTTGATCGCGTCCAGGACCTCCTGGCCGCGGGTGCGGGCCGCCGTCAGGTCCTGGGCGTCCGCGACCGGCACCACGACCTCCAGGTAGCACTTCAGCTTCGGCTCCGTACCCGACGGCCGCACGATCACCCGGGCCTTGTAGTCGCCGTCCAGGTAGTAGCGCAGGCCGTCCGTCGCCGGCAGGGACGGCGTCCCCCGCGTCAGGTCCTCCGCCGAGGACACCCGCAGGCCCGCCAGGGACACCGGCGGCTGCGCCCGCAGCTGCGCCATCGCCGAGGCGATGACCGACAGGTCCGAGACGCGCACCGACAGCTGGTCCGTGGCGTGCAGGCCGTGCTCGACCGCCAGGTCGTCCAGCAGGTCGGTCAGGGTCCGGCCCTGCTCCTTGAGCTCCGAAGCCAGCTCCGCCACCAGCAGGGCCGCGGTGATGCCGTCCTTGTCCCGGACGCCCTCCGGGTCCACGCAGTAGCCGAGCGCTTCCTCGTACCCGTAGCGCAGGCCCTCCACCCGGGCGATCCACTTGAAGCCGGTGAGGGTCTCCTCGTACCCGAGGCCCGCGGCCTGCGCGATCCGGCCCAGGAGGGAGGACGAGACGATGGACTCGGCGAAGACGCCCCGGACGCCTTTGTGCACGAGGTGGGCGGCCAGCAGCGCGCCGACCTCGTCGCCCCGCAGCATCCGCCAGCCACCCGGCGCCGCTTCGTCGGGGACGGCCACCGCGCAGCGGTCCGCGTCCGGGTCGTTCGCGATCACGACGTCCGGACCCACCTCGGCGGCCTTGGCGAAGGCCAGGTCCATCGCACCCGGCTCCTCCGGGTTCGGGAAGGCCACCGTCGGGAAGGCCGGGTCGGGCTCGGCCTGCTCGGCGACCAGCACCGGCTCCGGGAAGCCGTGCCGGGCGAAGGCCGCCAGGACGACGTCCTTGCCCACGCCGTGCATGGCCGTGTAGACGGTCCGCACGCCCCGGGCGGAGCCGGGGGTCAGCACGGCGTCCGTACGGGCCAGGTAGGCCTCCAGGACCTCGTCGCCGAGCTGCTCCCAGCCGGACTCCGGCCGCGGGACCGACGCGAGGGTCGTCACGCGGGCGATCTCGGCCGCGATCTCCACGTCCGCGGGGGACACGATCTGCGAGCCGTCGCCGAGGTAGACCTTGTAGCCGTTGTCCCGGGGCGGGTTGTGGCTCGCGGTCACCTCGACGCCGGCGACGGCGCCCAGGTGCCGTATGGCATACGCGAGGACGGGCGTCGGCAGGGGCCGGGGCAGGACGGCCGCACGGAGCCCGGCGCCGGTCATCACGGCGGCGGTGTCGCGGGCGAAGTCCGCCGACTTGTACCGCGCGTCGTAGCCGACGACGACCAGGCCGCCGGCGTGGCCCTGGGTCTTCAGGTAGGCCGCGAGGCCCGCCGCCGCCCGGATGACCACCGAGCGGTTCATCCGCATCGGACCCGCACCGATCTCGCCGCGCAGTCCGGCGGTGCCGAACTGGAGGGTTCCGGAGAAGCGGTCCGCGAGGGCGGCCGTGTCACCGGCCTCGATGAGCGCGGCCAGCTCCTGTGCCGTCTCCGGGTCCGGGTCCTCGGCCAGCCAGGCCTGGGCCCGTGCGATCAGGTCGTCCTGCACTTCCTGCACTACTTCCGCCTTACCTCTCGTACGGTCGCTCAGATACGGGCGAGAACCTGGGTCAGCAGCGTGCCCATGCGGGCGGCCGAGTCACGGCCGGCCTGCAGCACCTCTTCGTGGTTCAGCGGCTCGCCGGACAGACCGGCCGCGAGGTTGGTGACCAGGGAGATGCCGAGCACCTCGGCGCCGGCCTCGCGGGCGGCGATGGCCTCCAGCACGGTGGACATGCCGACCAGGTCGGCGCCCATGACGCGGATCATGTTGATCTCGGCCGGGGTCTCGTAGTGCGGGCCGGGGAACTGGACGTAGACGCCCTCTTCGAGGGTGGGGTCGATCTCCTTGCACATGGCGCGGAGCTTCGGCGAGTACAGGTCGGTCAGGTCCACGAAGTTCGCGCCGACGATCGGCGAGGCGGCCGTCAGGTTCAGGTGGTCGCTGATCAGGACCGGCTGGCCGGGCTTCATGCCCTCGCGCAGACCGCCGCAGCCGTTGGTCAGCACGACGGTCTTGCAGCCGGCGGCGACGGCGGTACGCACACCGTGGGCGACGGCGGCGACGCCGCGGCCCTCGTAGTAGTGGGTCCGGCCGAGGAAGAGCAGCGCGCGCTTGTCGCCGATCTTGTACGAGCGGATCTTGCCGCCGTGGCCCTCGACGGCGGGGGGCGGGAAGCCGGGCAGCTCGGTGACGGGGAACTCGGCCTCGGGGGCGCCGAGCGCCTCCGCGGCGGGGGCCCAGCCGGAGCCCATGACGAGGGCGACATCGTGGGTCTCGGCGCCGGTCAGCTCACGCAGGCGGGCGGCCGCGGCGGCGGCGTCGGCGAAGGGGTCGGTAACAGATGCGTTCACGCTGACGAGCGTAACCGCTCTGAGCCTACGCGCGTAGATGGCGCAGCTCACGGTGTTCGGATCGTTGCCTTGTCGTTTCCGCCGAAACGTCCCGGCCGGGCCGGGTGGGGGTCGGGCAGGCCTCAGCAGGGGCGCTTGCGGAGCTCCATGACGTAGTCGTGCGGCGCGCCCGCCGACTCGGCCGCGTCCGCGATCTCGCCGAGGTAGCGGGCCGAGGGCAGGCCGCCCTCGTAGCCGTTCAGCACGTAGCACCACGCGGCCTCTTCGCCGTCGAGGGTGTGGACGCGGATCCGCATCCGGCGGTAGATGTCGAGGCCGACGCCCTCCCAGCGGTCCATCGAGTCCTCGTCCAGCGGCGCGATGTCGTACAGGGCGACGAAGACCTGGTGGCGCGGGGCCTCGACGATCGTCGCGAGGGCCCCCTCCCAGCCCATCTGCTCGCCGCCGAAGGTCAGCCGCCAGTCGTTGATCCAGCCCGTGCCGCGCAGCGGCGAATGCGGGGCGCGGCGCGTCATCAGCCGCGGGTCGAGGTTGCCGGCGTACGCGGCGTAGAGCGACATGAGGTCGAGGGTACGGGAGGGGTGGCGATGACGGCGTGCCCGGATGGCCGGACCGGGGGAGAAGCACCTTGAAGCGTGCGGGACAATGGAGCACGGAATGCATCCCCCGGGGACACCCCCCGGAAGCCCCGGCCGGGGCGGCAGCCGGCCGGGTAGACGTGAGGCGGAGTTTTCGTGACCCGGATCGTGATCATCGGCGGCGGACCCGGCGGGTATGAGGCGGCCCTGGTAGGGGCCCAGCTCGGCGCGGAGGTGACCCTCGTCGACTGCGACGGCCTCGGCGGCGCCTCGGTCCTCACCGACTGCGTACCCTCCAAGACACTCATCGCGACCGCCGAGGTCATGACGACCTTCGACTCGTCGTACGAGGAGCTCGGCATCGTCGTCGCCGACGACACCCCGCCCCTGGAGCAGGCCGCGCGGGTCGTGGGCGTCGACCTCGGCAAGGTGAACCGGCGCGTCAAGCGCCTCGCCCTCGCCCAGTCGCACGACATCACCGCCTCCGTCACCCGGGCCGGCGCACGGGTCATCCGCGGCCGCGGCAAGCTCGGCGGCCCGCAGGGCATCGACGGCACGCGCGACGTCATCGTCACCGCCGCCGACGGCACCGAGACCATCCTCACCGCCGACGCCGTGCTGATCGCGACCGGCGGCCACCCGCGCGAGATCCCGGACGCGATGCCCGACGGGGAGCGCATCCTTAACTGGACGCAGGTCTACGACCTGGAGGAGCTCCCCGAGGAGCTGATCGTGGTCGGCTCCGGTGTCACCGGTGCCGAGTTCGCCGGCGCCTACCAGGCGCTCGGGTCCCGGGTCACGCTGGTGTCCTCCCGCGACCGCGTGCTGCCCGGCGAGGACCCGGACGCCGCCGCCGTCCTGGAGGACGTCTTCCGCCGCCGCGGCATGAACGTGATCGGACGCTCCCGGGCCGAGTCCGCCAAGCGGGTGGGCGACCGCGTCGAGGTCACCCTCTCCGACGGCCGGGTCATCGGCGGTACGCACTGCCTGATGGCGGTCGGGGCGGTGCCCAACACCCAGGGCATGAACCTGGAGGAGTCCGGGGTCCGCCTCAAGGACTCCGGCCACATCTGGACCGACAAGGTCTCCCGTACGTCGGCGCCGGGCGTGTACGCGGCCGGCGACGTCACCGGGGTGTTCGCGCTCGCGTCCGTCGCCGCCATGCAGGGGCGCATCGCGATGTACCACTTCCTCGGCGACGCGGTGGCCCCGTTGAACCTGAAGACGGTCTCGTCGAACGTCTTCACCGACCCCGAGATCGCCACCGTCGGCTACACGCAGGCCGACGTGGACGCGGGCAAGATCGACGCCCGGGTGGTGAAGCTCCCGCTGCTGCGCAACCCGCGCGCCAAGATGCAGGGCATCCGGGACGGCTTCGTGAAGATGTTCTGCCGCCCGGGAACGGGCATCGTGGTGGGCGGCGTGGTCGTGTCGCCGCGCGCCAGCGAGCTCATCCACCCCATCTCGATCGCCGTCGACAACAACCTGACGGTCGAGCAGATCGCAAACGCGTTCACCGTGTACCCCTCGCTGTCCGGATCGATCGCCGAGGTGGCGCGGCAGTTGCACACGCGGAAGGCGGGCGGCGAGGCGTAGGGGCGGCAACACCCGCCTCCCACAAGGGGAGTTGGGGCGGGGTGCGGGGTGCGCAGGCCGGTGTTCACCGGCCGACCGGCCGCGTATACCACTACTCACCCCGCCTTATGGACAACTTCGGTATTCCGGTGCAAGGAGCTGAAAGCAGACGGTCGCCCGGGTTACTGTCAGTTTCGTGTTCGCTGCAGAACGTCGCCAATTGATTCTCGAAATGGTGCGGGCCAACGGAGCGGTATCGCTCCGGGAGCTCGCCCGCGTCGTCCAGACCTCCGAAGTGACCGTACGGCGGGACGTGCGGGCACTGGAGGCAGAAGGACTCCTCGACCGCCGACACGGCGGTGCGGTCTTGCCGGGCGGTTTCACGCGGGAGTCCGGGTTTCCGCAAAAGTCCCATCTCGCGACGGCGGAGAAGACCGCCATCGCCGATGTCGCGGCCGGCCTCGTCGAAGAAGGCGAGGCCGTCGTCGTCGGCGCGGGCACCACGACCCAGGAGCTGGCCCGCCGGCTCGCCCGGGTGCCCGGACTGACCGTCGTCACGAACTCCCTCCTGGTCGCGCAGGCGCTGGCCCACGCCAACCGGGTGGAGGTCGTCATGACGGGCGGAACCCTGCGGGGCTCCAACTACGCGCTGGTCGGCAGCGGGGCCGAGCAGTCCCTGCAGGGGCTGCGGGTCTCGCGGGCCTTCCTCTCCGGGAGCGGTCTGACCGCCGAGCGCGGGCTGTCCACGTCCAACATGCTCAGCGCGAGCGTGGACCGGGCGCTGGTGCAGGCCGCCGCGGAGGTGGTGGTGCTGGCCGACCACACGAAGCTCGGCACCGACACCATGTTCCAGACCGTGCCGACGGACGTAATGACGCGGCTGGTCACGGACGAGCCGCCGACCCACGACGACCGGGCGGCGACGGAGCTCCAGGCGCTGGCGGACCAGGGCGTGCAGATCACGGTGGCGGGGGCGGTGGCCTCCGGCGGTGGCGACGGCATGGTCGGGCGCCGCCCGCGCCGCGAGTCGCCCCTGCCGGTGCAACGCCGCGGCGGCCCGACGGCGCAACTCCGCAGCGCGCCCGCCCCCCTGCTGGACCCACCCCCCACGGACCGCCCCCGCCTGGCCGACCTCCGCCGCCGCTGAACCGGGGGGCCGGCCCCGGGCGGTGGTGCTTGGCTGGGCCGCTGCTGCGGGGCATGCCGGGCGCGGCCGGCGCGGCCGGTCCGCCTGATGGCCCGCGTGCCCGATCGGCTGATCGGTGGCCCGGTGTATTTTGACCGGCCGCCTGTTGCGCCCGGCTGCCCCGCCCGGCGGCCGGCCGGTACGGCCTGTCCGGCCCGGCTCGGACAGCCCTGACGGTCCGACCCGGTGTGCTCACCGGTCCTGTCCGGACCCGGCGCCCGTTGTGCCCGGCCCGGCAGTGTCCGGCGTGTCCTGTCCAGCCGCCTGACGGCCCGACGGGTCCGGCTGCCCGACGGCCTGCCGGCCGTCCCGCCCTGCCCGACTCGGCCGGTACGCCCGACGGCTCGGCTTTCCCGCCTGGCGGCTGCTTGCCCGTTGTGCTCGGTGGTCCGGCGTGTCTTGCCCGGCTGCTGTGCCCTCGGACCGTACCCGTACCCGTACCAGTACCCGTGCCTGGGCCGCTGGCTGCGCGGTGTGCCGGGACGGCGCCCGTGGGCGGTGCTTCGTGGGTGCGGGCACCCGCCCTTCGCCCGTTCCCTGGGGCTCCGCCCCAGACCCCTTGCCACGCGGCGCGTGCTCCCGGGCTCCGCCCGGGGGGCGTCGGCCGCTGTACGCATCCAAGCCCGGGCCGCCCGTTTCCCGGCGTTGCGCCCCATACCGTTTGCCGCCTGCGGCGTGCCCGGGCTCCGCCCGTGGGCCGGGCGCCCTGCCCCGCTTCCCGAGGCTTCGCCGCGCATGGCGGATGCTGACCGGCGGCGGGCCGGCGCGCGCCCCCGCCCGTACCGGCGTGCTTTCCAACTCCGCCGGTAAGGCGACGGGCCAGTGTCCCCCGGACCGCCGGCCTCGTCTTCCGGGCTCCGCCCGCACCGTTTGCCGTGTGGCGGCGTGGCCCCGGCTCGGGAACGGGGGAGGCCCGGGAACCCCCGTGGGGGTTTCCGGGCCTCGGTGGTGGGAGGGGATCAGTCCTTGATCTCACAGATCGTCGCGCCCGACGTGAGGCTCGCGCCGACCTCCGCCGTCAGGCCCACGATCGTGCCCGTGCGGTGGGCGTTCAGGGGCTGTTCCATCTTCATGGCCTCCAGGACGACGACCAGGTCGCCCTCGTTGACCTGCTGGCCCTCCTCGACCGCGACCTTGACGATCGTGCCCTGCATCGGGGACGCCAGGGTGTCGCCCGAGGCGGCCGGGCCGGACTTCTTCGCCGCGCGGCGCTTCGGCTTCGCGCCGCCCGCCGCCGCCGTGCGGGCCAGGGTCATGCCCAGCGAGGACGGGAGCGAGACCTCCAGGCGCTTGCCGCCGACCTCGACGACCACCGTCTCGCGGCCCGGCTCCTCGTCCGCGTCCTCGGCGGCGGGGGCCGAGAAGGCGGGGATCTCGTTGACGAACTCCGTCTCGATCCAGCGGGTGTGGATCGTGAACGGGGTGCCGTCGGTCGGGGCGAAGGCGGGGTCGGCCACCACCGCGCGGTGGAACGGGATGGCCGTGGCCATGCCCTCGACCTCGAACTCGGCGAGCGCGCGGGCGGCGCGCTGCAGCGCCTGCTCGCGGGTGGCGCCGGTGACGACGAGCTTGGCCAGCAGCGAGTCCCAGGCCGGGCCGATGACCGAGCCCGACTCGACGCCCGCGTCCAGGCGGACGCCGGGACCCGACGGCGGGGCGAACTTCGTGACCGTGCCGGGGGCCGGGAGGAAGTTGCGGCCCGGGTCCTCGCCGTTGATGCGGAACTCGAAGGAGTGACCCCGCAGCACCGGGTCCCCGTAGCCGAGCTCCTCGCCGTCGGCGATGCGGAACATCTCGCGCACCAGGTCGATGCCGGTGACCTCTTCGGTGACCGGGTGCTCGACCTGCAGACGGGTGTTGACCTCCAGGAAGGAGATCGTGCCGTCGGTGCCGACCAGGAACTCGACCGTGCCGGCGCCGACGTAGCCGGCCTCCTTCAAGATCGCCTTCGAGGCGGCGTACAGCTCCGCGTTCTGCGCCTCGGAGAGGAACGGCGCGGGCGCCTCCTCCACGAGCTTCTGGTGGCGGCGCTGCAGCGAGCAGTCACGCGTGGAGACGACGACCACGTTGCCGTGCTTGTCGGCCAGGCACTGAGTCTCGACGTGGCGCGGCTTGTCGAGGTAGCGCTCGACGAAGCACTCGCCGCGCCCGAAGGCGGCGACGGCCTCGCGCACGGCGGAGTCGTAGAGCTCCGGCACCTCTTCCAGGGTGCGGGCGACCTTCAGGCCGCGGCCGCCGCCGCCGAAGGCGGCCTTGATCGCGATCGGCAGGCCGTGCTCCTTGGCGAAGGCGACGACCTCCTCGGCCCCGGAGACCGGGTCCGGCGTACCGGCGACCAGCGGCGCGCCGGCGCGCTGCGCGATGTGCCGGGCGGCGACCTTGTCGCCGAGGTCCCGGATGGCCTGCGGGGGCGGGCCGATCCAGGTCAGGCCCGCGTCGATGACGGCCTGCGCGAATTCGGCGTTCTCGGAGAGGAAGCCGTATCCGGGGTGGATGGCGTCCGCGCCGGAGTCGGCGGCGGCCTGCAGGACCTTGGAGATGTCCAGGTAGCTCGCGGCCGGGGTGTCACCGCCCAACGCGAAAGCTTCGTCGGCCGCGCGGACATGCAGAGCGTCCCGGTCCGGATCGGCGTAGACGGCTACGCTTGCGATTCCGGCATCCCGGCAGGCCCGAGCAACGCGGACAGCGATTTCGCCACGGTTGGCGATGAGCACCTTGCGCACGATGGCTCCCTCCTTGAAACAAGCTGAGTTTAGGGACAGCCCACACGGCCTTTCGACCCTTATCCAGAGGTGACCTTGCCCACACGGAGTGTGATTCGAGTCCACCTTGAGCCGGAAAGGCCTTGTGGTGCCCCAGGTCAGGGGGATCCCCGACTGCACAGTAACCCCGTGAGACATACGAGGTCTCTGTCCGCCGGGTCAGCGGCCCCGGGTGATTCTTTGTCGAGTCCCTACGAACGGCCCATGCTTTCTTTGCTTGATCGCCTTCCGTTCGGCGTGTTCCCGTAACGATGCGGCCCGACCCCTTGTCCGCACGTTTACCCGTTAGTAGCCTCCAGGCGTCGAACAGGCTTGTGCTTGTGAGGGGTGGTGTGTGGGGTGGGGGCTGCCGTGCTGCGCAGACTCGTGGCCGCCGCGGCGGCGCTCGTGATCGCGGCGGAGGCCGTGCTGCTCGTCTTCGTCCACATCGTCCTCGGCCGGACCACGCAGAACCAGTCGATGTCCGTCGCGGGCATGGATCCGGATGTCATGTCCGCAGCAACCTACGCGATGGGGGCGGGCATCGGAGCCTTCCTCCTGCTGTGCTCCGCGCTACTGGTCTACGCCGCCCTGCGCGACCGGGCTCCGGGCCGCTTCGCCCGCATCGTCCTCATCACCGCCGCCGTCACCCACGGGCTGCTCGGCGCCCTCGCCGTCGGACTGGTCGGCTGGGGCGCCTTCGCGGCGATGATGCTGATCCTGTGCCTGCTCGTGCTGGCCCTGACGCTCTACGCGGCCCCCAGCCGCCCTGAGGCGGACCTCCAGGAGCTCAGGCCCACAAGTCCGTGATGGACACGCCGAGTTCGCCCAGCAGGGAGCGCAGCAGCGGCATGGAGAGCCCGATGACGTTCCCGTGATCGCCGTCGATGCCCTCGATGAAGGGCGCCGACAGCCCGTCCAGGGTGAACGCCCCCGCCACGTGCAGCGGCTCGCCGCTCGCCACGTACGCGGCCACCTCCGCGTCCGTCGGCTCGCCGAAGTGGACCGTCGTGGAGGCCGTGGCCGAGACCTGGCGCCCGGTCGCGGTGTCGATCACGCAGTGCCCGGTGCGCAGCACCCCGGAGCGCCCGCGCATCGCCTTCCAGCGGGCGGTGGCCTCCTCGGCGTCCGCCGGCTTGCCCAGCGCCTCTCCGTCCAGCTCCAGCACCGAGTCGCAGCCGATCACCAGGGCGCCCGCCGCCTCGTCCTGGGCCGCCACCACGCCGGCCTTCGCCTCGGCCAGGGCCAGGGCCAGATCGGCGGGGGTCTCGGCGCTGAGCGCGTCCTCGTCGAAGTGGCTGACGATCACGTGCGGGGCGAGCCCGGCCTGCCGCAGCAGGTTCAGCCGGGCGGGGGAGGCGGAGGCGAGCACCAGGGCGCGGGCGCGGGGTTCGGCAGTCATGCCCGCCATCGTAGGCGCGGCCCCGGGGCCCGCGGCACGGCCGGTGGGGCCGCGCTGCGGCCCGGCGCCGCGGCCGGGCGCCGTACCGCGGTACGGCCGGGGCGGCGCCCTGCGGCCCGGCCCGGCCCGCACCGCCGCCCCGGAGGCCCCGTCAGAAGCCCACGCCCAGGACGTACACGACCACGAGCATCGCGAGGGCGACCACCACGGTCAACCGCCGGAGCATCGCCTGCGCGTCGCGCATGTCCTCGGGCGGCTCGTTCTTCGGGTCTGACCAGAGCATGCCCCGATCCTGGCCCCGGGCAGCGCAGTGGCGCCTGAGTACGGGTACTCAGGCGCCACCCTCCGTTCACCCCATCTTCCGCCCGGGCCGTCCTAGCCCGGCCAGTACGTACGCGCCCACGCGCGCGGTCCCGGCTGCGGCAGCGTGCGCCGCGCGACCCGGGACGGCGCCGCCCACGCGTCCGCCACCCGCTGCGCGTCCGGCGGCACCGAGGCCAGTGCCGCCGCGCGCGCTTGGACCACCGCCAGTGCGGCGGCCAGCTCCTCCGGGGTCGGGTTCCCCTTGACGACCTTGATCACCACAGGACTGACCTCCTAGAGGGGGATGTTGCCGTGCTTCTTCGGGGGCAGGGACTCCCGCTTGGTGCGCAGCTGACGCAGCCCCTTGACCACGTGCGCCCGGGTCTCGGACGGCATGGCCACCGCGTCGATGTAACCGCGCTCGGCGGCCGTGTACGGGTTGAGGAGGGTGTCCTCGTACTCGGCGATGAGCCGCGCCCGGGTCTCCTCGGCGTTGCCCGCCTCCTCCGCCTCCGCGATGGCGCGGCGGTGCAGGATGTTGACCGCGCCCTGTGCGCCCATGACGGCGATCTGCGCGGTCGGCCAGGCCAGGTTCAGGTCCGCGCCGAGGTGCTTGGAGCCCATGACGTCGTACGCGCCGCCGAAGGCCTTGCGGGTGATGACGGTGATCAGGGGGACGGTGGCCTCGGCGTAGGCGTAGATCAGCTTCGCGCCGCGCCGGATGATTCCGTTGTACTCCTGGTCGGTGCCCGGCAGGAAGCCCGGTACGTCCACGAACGTGAGCACCGGGATGTTGAAGGCGTCGCAGGTCCGCACGAAGCGCGCCGCCTTCTCCGAGGCGTCGATGTCCAGGCAGCCGGCGAACTGCATCGGCTGGTTGGCGACGATGCCCACCGGGTGGCCCTCGACCCGGCCGAAGCCGGTGAGGATGTTCGGCGCGAACAGCGACTGCGTCTCCAGGAACTCCCCGTCGTCGAGCACGTGCTCGATCACGGTGTGCATGTCGTACGGCTGGTTGGCGCTGTCCGGGATCAGGACGTCGAGCTCGCGGTCGGCGTCGGAGACCTCGGTGTCCGCCTCCTCCGGGAAGGCGGGCGGCTCCGAGAGGTTGTTCGACGGCAGGTACGCGAGCAGGGACTTGACGTACTCGATGGCGTCCTTCTCGTCCCCGGCCATGTGGTGGGCCACGCCCGAGGTGGAGTTGTGGGTGCGGGCGCCGCCCAGCTCCTCGAAGCCCACGTCCTCGCCGGTGACCGTCTTGATGACGTCCGGACCGGTGATGAACATGTGCGAGGTCTGGTCGACCATCACGGTGAAGTCGGTGATGGCGGGGGAGTACACGGCGCCGCCGGCGCAGGGGCCGACGATCAGGCTGATCTGCGGGATCACCCCGGAGGCGTGCACGTTCCGGCGGAAGATCTCGCCGTACATGCCGAGGGCGCTGACGCCCTCCTGGATGCGGGCGCCGCCGGAGTCGTTGATGCCGACGAGCGGGCAGCCCGTCTTCAGCGCGAAGTCCATGACCTTCATGATCTTCTGGCCGTAGACCTCGCCGAGGGCTCCGCCGAAGACGGTGAAGTCCTGCGAGAACACGGCCACCGGGCGGCCGTCCACCGTGCCGTAACCGGTGACGACGCCGTCGCCGTAGGGGCGGGTCTTCTCCAGCCCGAAGTTGGTCGACCGGTGCCGGGCGAACTCGTCGAGCTCGACGAACGAGCCCTCGTCCAACAGCAGGGCGACCCGCTCACGAGCCGTCAGCTTCCCCTTGGCGTGCTGCTTCTCCACCGCCCGCGCGGACCCGGCGTGGGTGGCTTCGTCGATGCGGCGCTGCAGGTCCGCGATCTTGCCCGCGGTCGTGTGCATGTCGATCGGCTCTGAGGGTTGTGACATCGGGGTCGCGGCTCCCTGTGTGGTGTCAACTGCCAGGTCAATTGATTGACTACTGCTGGCTACTGGTGCGTAGCGTATCGGCGGGCATGGCGCTCGGCAGTGCGGCGTTTGACACACCTACTGTGGGTTGCATGACGCCATCAGATGCATCAGGAGCAGCTACCCCAGGACCCTCCGAGGACCGCTGGTCGAACCTGGAACGGCCGCCGCTGAACGCCGCCGCCCTGCAGCGGGCCCTGGTCACCGGGGAAGGGTTGTGGTCCTCCGTGGAGGTGGTCACCGCCACCGGGTCCACGAACACCGATCTCGCCGCCCGGGCCGGGGAGCTGCCCGAGGGGGCCGTGCTCGTCGCCGAGGAGCAGACCGCCGGCCGCGGCCGCCTCGACCGCAGCTGGGTCGCCCCGGCGCGGTCCGGGCTGTTCTTCTCCGTGCTGCTGAAGCCGGGAGGGGCCGTCCCGCAGGAGCGGTGGGGGTGGCTGACCCTGCTGGCCGGGGTGGCCGTCACCACCGGGCTGTCCCGGGGCGCCGGGGTGGACACCGCCCTCAAGTGGCCCAACGACCTGCTGGTCAACGTCGGGGGCTCGGAGCGCAAGACGGGCGGCATCCTCGCCGAGCGGGTGGCCGACGGCGTGGTCCTCGGGATCGGGCTGAACGTGTCCCTGACCGCGGAGGAGCTGCCGGTGCCGGAGGCCGGGTCCCTGCTGCTGGCGAAGGCCGCGGTGACGGACCGGGAGCCGCTGCTGAAGGCCGTGCTGCGCTCCCTGGAGCAGTGGTACGGGGACTGGCGGGCGGCGGGCGGCGATCCGGCCGCCAGCGGCCTGCAGGAGGCGTACGCGACGCACTGCGCCACCCTCGGCCGGCACGTGCGGGCCGAGCTGCCCGGGGGCCGCACCCTCACCGGGACGGCCGAAGCGGTCGACACGGACGGGCGGCTGGTGGTCCGGACCGCGGAGGACGCCCACGAGGCGGTGGGCGCGGGCGACGTGGTCCACCTGCGGTCGGTGCACTAGCCGTCGGCAGCAGGAGCGCCCCGTGGTGAGGGAGCCCCCGACTGAAGGAGTGAGCTACGGCACACCTGCCGTATGGTTTAGGCGATCCCGGTGCTCGCGGTGATCACCCGGTTCGGCAGGGCAGTGCGCACGGAATGGACAGGAGGCGGCCCTTGACCGTCGACGACCCTACGTCCGGCGCGTCCGCCCCCGGGTCCCCCGGCCCGGGCACTCCCATCGGGCGCGACCAGCACACCCCTCACCACGAGGTCGACCACACCGTCCAGCCGACGGCGGACCCGCTCGCGATCCGGCTGGAACAGCTGATCCTGGGTGCCGAGCGCCGGTACACCCCGTTCCAGGCGGCCCGCAGCGCCGGGGTGTCGATGGAGCTCGCCTCGCGCTTCTGGCGCGCGATGGGCTTCGCGGACATCGGCCAGGCCAAGGCCCTCACGGAGGCGGACGTACTGGCGCTGCGCCGGCTCGCCGGCCTGGTGGAGGCGGGGCTGCTGAGCGAGCCGATGGCCGTGCAGGTGGCGCGCTCCACGGGGCAGACCACCGCCCGGCTGGCCGAATGGCAGATCGACTCCTTCCTGGAGGGGCTGACGGAGCCGCCGGAACCGGGGATGACCCGTACGGAGGTCACGTACCCGCTGGTCGAGCTGCTGCTGCCGGAGCTGGAGGAGTTCCTCGTCTACGTGTGGCGCCGCCAGCTGGCGGCCGCCACCGGGCGGGTGGTGCAGGTCGCCGACGACGAGGAGATGGTCGACCGGCGGCTCGCGGTGGGCTTCGCGGACCTGGTGGGCTTCACCCGGCTGACGCGGCGGCTGGAGGAGGAGGAGCTCGGCGAGCTCGTCGAGTCCTTCGAGACCACCTCAGCCGACCTGGTGGCAGCCCACGGCGGCCGGCTGATCAAGACGCTCGGCGACGAGGTCCTCTACGCCGCCGACGACGCGGCGACGGCGGCGGAGATCGCGCTGCGGCTGATCGAGACGATGGAGGCCGATCCGCAGATGCCGGAGCTGCGGGTCGGGATCGCCTTCGGGACGGTGACGACCCGGATGGGCGACGTCTTCGGGACCACGGTGAACCTGGCGAGCCGGCTGACGTCGATAGCGCCGAAGGACGCGGTGCTGGTGGACGGGGCGATGGCGGAGGAACTCGGCCGTACGGGCGCCGCGCCGGTCTCGGAGAAGGAGGCCGAGGCGGAGGAGGGCGGCGGTGCGTACCGCTTCGCGCTCCAGCCGATGTGGCAGCGGCCGGTGCGTGGTCTGGGGGTCGTGGAGCCCTGGTCGCTGACGCGGCGGAAGCCTAAGATCCCGGGATAACGTTCGTTAACCGGGAGGGTTCCAGTGTCGGTGGAGTCGGAGTTCGTCAGCGTACGTCGGCATGGCGGCGACGGGGTCGTGGAGCTGGTCCTGGACCGGCCGAAGGCCATGAACGCGGTGTCGACGGACATGGCGCGGGCCATCGGCGCGGCCTGCGCGGAGCTGTCGGCGGACCCGTCGGTACGGGTGGTGGTGCTGTCGTCCACCGCCGAGCGGGCCTTCTGCGTCGGGGCAGACCTCAAGGAGCGCAACTCCCTCTCGGACGCCGAGCTGGTGCGCCAGCGGCCGACGACGCGGGGTGCGTACGGGGGCGTCCTGGAGCTGCCCGTGCCGACGATCGCGGCGGTGCACGGCTTCGCGCTGGGCGGCGGCTTCGAGCTGGCGCTGGCCTGTGACGTGATCGTGGCCGACGAGACGGCGGTGGTGGGCCTGCCCGAGGTGTCGGTGGGCGTGATCCCGGGCGGGGGCGGTACGCAGCTGCTGCCGCGGCGGGTGGGCGCGGCCCGCGCGGCCGAGCTGATCTTCACGGCCCGGCGGGTGGAGGCGGCGGAGGCCCTGTCCCTGGGCCTGGTCGATGCCGTGGTGCCGGCCGGGCAGGACCGCGACGAGGCGCTGGCGCTGGCCGGGCGGATGGCGGCCAATTCGCCGGTCGGGCTGCGGGCCGCCAAGCGGGCGCTACGGCTGGGGCACGGGATGGACCTGGCGGCCGGCCTGGAGATCGAGGACGCGGCCTGGCGGACGGTGGCCTTCTCGGGGGACCGGGCGGAGGGCGTGGCCGCCTTCAACGAGAAGCGCAAGCCGAACTGGCCCGGGGTGTAGCACGGATCCGCGGCGCCCCGGCGGCTCCGCCGGGACGCAGGCGCGGCGACCCGTCGGCCCAGGGCCTCCCGGCGCCGGCCGGGGCGGCCGCCGCCCGGCGAGCGGGCCCCGGGCGGCCGCCGCCGGGCATCCTCGGATGCCGCAGCCGAGCGTCACCGAATCGGACATGTATCCCTAGGCTGGGGTGATGGGAGTCGACGGGCGGCTGCGAGCCGTCGTGGGCCTTGCGCAGGCCATGGCCGCCGCGTGCGCGCCGCGGGACAGCGTGCGGGCGGCCGCCCGGGGTGCGCGCCTGGCGATGGACGGGTCGTTCGCCGCGATCTCCGCCTGGGAGCGGGAGCGGGGCCGGCTGCGGGTCCTCGTCAACGAGGGCGAGCTGCGGCCGGGGGAGGAGGAGTTCCCCGAGGACGAGTCGTACCCCGTCCACGACTTCCCCGAGATCGCCGAGTTCCTGCACGAGCGGTGGGCCGGCGGCGGCGGTCCCCACGCCTGGGTCGAGAGCGCCGGCGGCGGCCGCCCGGGCCGGCGCGGGGAGGCCCTGCGCCGGCGGGGCCGCGGCACCTGCGTGGTCGCGCCGATCGTGCTCAGCGGGCGCGCCTGGGGCGAGCTGTACGTCGCCCGGGACGAGGGGCTGCCCGACTTCGACGAGGACGACGCCGAGTTCGCGACCGTCCTCGCCGCGGTCGTCGCCGCCGGGCTCGCGCAGAGCGACCGGCTGGAAGAGGCCCGGCGGCTCGCCTTCACCGACCCGCTGACCGGGCTCGCCAACCGCCGGGCGGTGGACATGCGGCTCGACGAGGCCCTGGAGGAGCACCGGCGCACCGGGATCGCGGTGAGCCTCGTGGTCTGCGACCTGAACGGGCTCAAGAAGGTCAACGACACCCTCGGGCACGCCATGGGCGACCGGCTGCTGGAGCGGTTCGGATCGGTGCTCAGCGTCTGCGGGGCCATGCTCCCGGGCGCGCTCGTCGCCCGGCTCGGCGGTGACGAGTTCTGCCTGGTGAGCGCCGGACCCCCGGCCGACGAGGTGGTCCGGGTGACCGAGGAGCTGTGCCGGCGCGCCGCCGAGCTGGAGCTCGGGGAGGGCGTGGCCTGCGGGGTGGCCTCGACGGGGGACCCGATCGGGCAGGTGACCTCCTCGCGGCGGCTGTTCCGGCTGGCGGACGCCGCCCAGTACAAGGCGAAGGCGGCCCGCTCGCCCGAGCCCGTCGTCGCCGGGCGGGACACCGCCGTGGTCCTGCTGGCCGACGCCGCCCAGCAGGAGGCGCGCGGCGAACGGCGGCGCTTCCGGGGCCGGGCGTAAGGAGGGGGTGTGGCAGAGGGGACGTGGCAGAGGGAGTGGGTACGTTCCCCGGGCCCGCTCGCGAAGGCGTAAGGGGCCCTCGTGAAAGTCGCTAGTGACATGAAGCGATTCAGTCCGTAGGGTGCTGAATATGGATATGCACACTGTCGTGGTGGGGACGTCCGGGACCACTGCCGAGGACGTCATCGCCGTAGCCCGCGGCAACGCGCGCGTCGAGCTGTCCGGGGAGGCGCTCGACGCCCTCGCCCGCGCCCGCGAGATCGTCGATGCCCTCGCCGCCAAGCCCGAACCCGTCTACGGGGTGTCCACCGGGTTCGGCGCCCTCGCCTCCCGGCACATCAGCCCCGAGCTGCGCGCGCAGCTCCAGCGCAACATCGTCCGTTCGCACGCCGCCGGCATGGGCCCGCGCGTCGAGCGGGAGGTCGTGCGCGCCCTGATGTTCCTGCGGCTGAAGACCGTCGCCTCCGGCCACACCGGCGTCCGCCCGTCCGTCGCCCGGACGATGGCCGACGTGCTGAACGCGGGCATCACCCCCGTCGTGCACGAGTACGGCTCCCTCGGCTGCTCCGGCGACCTGGCGCCGCTCTCCCACTGCGCCCTCGCCCTGATGGGCGAAGGCGACGCCGAGGGCCCCGACGGGGTCGTCCGGCCCGCCGGCGAGCTGCTCGCCGAAGCGGGGATCGAGCCGGTCGAGCTCCGCGAGAAGGAGGGCCTCGCCCTCCTCAACGGCACCGACGGCATGCTCGGCATGCTGATCATGGCCCTCGCCGACCTCGGCAAGCTCTACACCTCCGCCGACATCACCGCGGCGCTGACGCTGGAGGCCCTGCTCGGCACCGAGAAGGTGCTCGCGCCCGAGCTGCACGCCATCCGCCCGCACCCCGGCCAGGGTGCCTCCGCCGCGAACATGGCCGCCGTCCTGGAGGGCTCCGGGCTGGTCCGCCACTACCAGGAGGAAACCGCCCCGCGCGTCCAGGACGCCTACTCGGTGCGGTGCGCCCCGCAGGTCGCCGGAGCGGGCCGCGACACCATGGCGCACGCCGCGCTGGTCGCCTCGCGGGAGCTGGCCTCGGCCGTCGACAACCCGGTGGTGCTGCCCGACGGGCGGGTGGAGTCCAACGGGAACTTCCACGGCGCGCCGGTCGCGTACGTCCTGGACTTCCTGGCCATCGCCGCCGCCGACCTCGGCTCGATCGCCGAGCGCCGCACGGACCGCCTCCTCGACAAGAACCGCTCGCACGGCCTGCCGCCCTTCCTCGCCGAGGACGCGGGCGTCGACTCCGGGCTGATGATCGCCCAGTACACGCAGGCCGCCCTGGTCAGCGAGATGAAGCGGCTGGCCGTCCCGGCCTCCGCCGACTCGATCCCCTCCTCCGCCATGCAGGAGGACCACGTCTCGATGGGGTGGTCGGCCGCGCGCAAGCTCCGTACCGCCATCGACAACCTGACCCGGATCATCGCGATCGAGCTGTACGCGGCCACCCGGGCCATAGAGCTGCGCCACGGCCTCACCCCGGCCCCGGCCAGCCGGGCCGCCATCGCGGCGGCGCGCGCCGCCGGTGTGGCGGGTCCCGGGCCGGATCGTTTCCTCGCCCCCGACCTGGCCGCCGCCGACGCGTTCGTCCGTACGGGCGGGCTGGTCGCCGCGGTGGAGCCGGTGACGGGTCCGCTCGCCTAGGACCCGCCGGCCCCGGACGGGGTACGCGCGAAGGGCCGCCCCCGGGAGTCGATCCCGGGGGCGGCCCTTGCCGTGTGCGCGGGCGCCGCTAGACGGCGCGTGAGCGGCGTACGGAGAAGGTGACGAAGCCGGCCCCGACGCCCAGGCAGAGCGTGCCGCCCAGCAGGTACGGGGTGGTGTCGATCCCACCGGTGTCCGCGAGGGCCAGGGAGGCCTGCCCGGCGGTCTGCGGGGCGGCGCCCCGGCCCGAGCCGGGGCCGGCCTGGGGGTCCGCCTGCGCGTCCGTACGGGCGATGGCGGTCACCGTCCCGGGCGCGGGCGCGGGCGCGGTCGCCGGCTCGGGCGCGCCGGAAGCGGGCCCCGCCGCACCGGGCGCGGTGGCGTTCGCCGACGGGACGAACCAGAGGGCGGCGAGGAGGGTGGTCGCTCCGAGAGCGGTGAGCAGCGGTCTGCGTGCGGACACGGGGCGATCCCCCTTGCGGAAGCAGCGAATTGGCCGTGTGCGGTGATGCTACGGACAAGGGCGGGTCGTGGGAAAGTCGGGGCCTGCGCGGGCTTACGCTCCGTCGTATGAACCCTTCTGACACATCACGGTACGTAAGGCTTCGGGTGGATTTGGTGCTGGAAGTGCCGGATCCCGAGGCGCTCACCGCAGCCGCGCTCGCCCACATCGACGCCGACGAGTTCATGCCGGACGAGGAGCGCGGCCACGCCGAGTCGGCCGTCCGCGAGGACGAGTCGGAGGCCCTCGCGTACCTCGTCGACCCCACCGACCTGGTCGTAGAGATCCCCGGCGTGGAGCTGGCCCAGGCCTCCTGGAGCAGCGAGCCCGTCGAATACGACCCCGAGTCCATGGAGTGGGACCTCGACGAGGAAGATGGGGACTTCGAGGAAGAGACAGCCGACAACGCCTGACCGTGGGGTTGCCCACATCCGAACGGATGTGGAACCGATCCGGGCCTTCAACGCGTTGACTGGTATGCGAGGCAGGGGGCACGTCCCCCTGCCCCCAGGCTCGGGGGTTCAGGCAACGATGGAGTGGCGTGTGAGGACGGACAGCAAGCGGCGGAGGAGGTCCCTGGTGGCCATATCCGCCGTTCTCGGTGGCGTACTGGTGCTCTCGGCGTGCAACGGCGGAGGGGACGACAAGCCCAAGGGCGGCGGGGACGCGACCGGCAAGTCCCAGTCGGACGTGGACGCGGCGGCGGCCAAGGACGCCTCCAAGGCCAAGATCACGATCACGCCCAAGGACGGCGCCACCAACGTCGGGTTGAACGACGCCACGAACGTCGCCGTCAGTGACGGCACCCTCACCTCGGTGGAGCTGAAGACCTCCGAGGGCACCGCGGTGCCCGGCAAGATAGCCGCCGACGGCAAGAGCTGGAAGCCGGAGGGCGCCCTCAAGCGCTCCACGAAGTACGCCCTGGCGGCGACGGCGAAGGACGCGGAGGGCAAGGAGGCGCACGAGAACGCCTCGTTCACCACCGTCTCCCCCGAGAACAGCTTCGTCGGCTCGTTCATACCCGACGACGGCCAGACCGTCGGCGTGGGCATGCCGGTCTCGATCACCTTCAACAAGCCGATCAAGGACCAGAAGGCGGTCCAGTCGGCGATCAGCGTGAGCTCCACCAGCGGCCAGGAGGTCGTCGGCCACTGGTTCAACGCGCAGCGGCTGGACTTCCGCCCCGAGCAGTACTGGAAGGCGGGCTCCACCGTCACCCTGAAGCTGGCGCTGGACGGGGTGCAGGGCGCCCCCGGCGTGCAGGGCGTGCAGAACAAGACCGTCACCTTCAAGATCGGCCGGAGCCAGGTCTCCACGGTCGACACGAAGACGAAGAAGATGACGGTCACCCGGGACGGCGCGGTCCTCAAGACCATCCCGATCTCGGCGGGCTCCCCGGACAACCCGACCTACAACGGCCAGATGGTGATCTCCGAGAAGTTCAAGGAGACCCGGATGGACGGCTCCACCGTCGGCTTCAAGAACGACGAGGGCAAGGGCGAGTACGACATCAAGGACGTCCCGCACGCGATGCGGCTGTCCACCTCCGGGACCTTCATCCACGGCAACTACTGGGGATCCGACTCGATCTTCGGCAGCGTGAACACCAGTCACGGCTGCGTCGGCCTGAACGACGCCAAGGGCGCCGATGACCCGAACCAGCCCGCTGCCTGGTTCTTCGACAACTCGCTCATCGGCGACGTCGTCACGGTGGTCAACTCCCCGGACAAGACGATCAAGCCGGACAACGGGCTCAACGGCTGGAACATGAGCTGGGCGGACTGGAAGGCCGGCTCGGCCGTCTGACCCCTCCTGATCCCATGTGACGAGATCCGATGTCACGGCCGACCCGACACTCGGCCGGATGGCGGGGAGCCCCCGGGCTCCCCGCCATCCGCGTCTCCCGGCCCGTCCGCCGAACGGAAGCCGCCCACCGGGAGACGCCCACCGGAAGACCGCGCCCGCCGGAAATCCCGGGCGGCGTCGCAGGCCCCCGGCTAGGGTCCCGATCATGACTTCCGCCGTGATCCGCGCCCTGATCCCGCCCCTTTCCGAAGCCGACGCGCGGGCCTGGTCCGCCGTCGTGGCCGGTGCCCACGCCGCCGACCTGCCGGGTGTACCCGCGCCGACCCCGGTGGAGATCGCCGGGCGGCTGCGGATCCCGTCCGTGAACAGCCGCTTCGCCCTGTGGGCCGCCGAGGAGGGAGTCGCCGCGCTCCAGCTGTTCACGGACGCGGGCAACGCGCACACCGCCCACCTCGACGCGCTGGTGGTACGGCCCGGTGCCCGGCGCAGGGGCCTGGGCACGGTCCTGTGGGAGCGGGTCCGGGCCGAGCTGGTGGCGCAGGGCCGCAGCTCGGTCAGCACCGTCCTGGACCTCGGCGGCCCGGGCGAGGCCTTCGCGAGCTCGCTGGGCTTCCGCAACGTCCTGCCCCTGGCCTGGTACGTCCAGCAGGTGCCCGGCCGCGCGACCGACCAGGTGCCCGGTCGCCGGGGGGAGGCCGCCCGGACGCCCGGCTACGAGCTGGTGCTCTGGGACGGGCTCGTACCCGACGCCTGGGCGGCCGCCGCGGCGACGGCCCACGGGGCGATGGAGGACGCGCCGAGCGGGGACATGGACGCCCGCCCGCCGGTCTGGACGCCCGAGCGCCTGCACACCGTGCAGCAGGTGGTGCTGGACCGGGGCGGCCGGATGCTGATGGCGGCGGCCGTCACCCCGGACGGCGAAGTGGCCGCGTACACCTCGCTGGTCCTCCTCGACCCGGTCGGCCCGCGCGCCCTCCAGTACGACACCGTCGTCGTCCCCGCCCACCGCGGCCGGGGCCTCGGCCGCGCCGTCAAACTGCACATGCTGGCCCAGGCCCCCGCCCGCTGGCCCTCCCTGCGGGAGATCGGCACCTCGGTCGCGGACGAGAACACGCCCATGCGCGCGGTGAACGAGGCCCTGGGCTACCGCCGCGAACGCGCGGCGGGCGTCTTCCAGCTCAGCCTCTAGCCGCCCGGTCCTCCGCCGGCACCGGGGCGGCCGCCCACGAGGACAGCAGGCGCAGGGCGTCCGCCGACGGGGAGCCGGGGGCGGCATGGAAGGCGACCAGGGACTGCTCGGGGTCGTCCGGCAGCGTCAGCGTCTCGAAGGACAGCTCCAGCTCGCCGACCAGCGGATGCCTCAGCTGCTTCACGCCGTGCGACTTGTCCGCCACCGTGTGCGCCGCCCACAGCCGGCGGAACTCCTCGTTCTTCACCGACAGCTCGCCGACCAGCGCGGGCAGCTGCTCGTCCTCGGGGTGCCGGCCGGCGTACATGCGCAGGTTGCTCACCACCTCGCAGGCCCGGCACTCCCACTCCGCGTACAGGGCCGAGGTCGCCGGATCCAGGAACACCAGCCGCACGAGATTGCGCTCCTGCGGCGGCAGCGCCCCGAAGTCGCCGAACACCGCCACCGCCAGCCGGTTCCAGCCGATCACGTCCTGCCGCCGCCCCACCAGGTACGCCGGTACGCCCTCCATCGCCTCCAGCAGCGTGCGCAGCTGCGGGCGCACCTGCTGCGGGCGGTGCGGCCGGTTGCGCTGCCTGCGGGGGCGGGGCCGGGCCAGGTGGGTCAGGTGGGCCGTCTCCGTGCCGTCCAGGCGCAGCGCCCGGGCGATCGCGTCCAGCACGTCCGCCGACACGTTCTGCCCGTGGCCCTGCTCCAGCCGCGTGTAGTAGGCCACCGACACCCCCGCCAGCTGCGCCAGCTCCTCGCGGCGCAGGCCCGGCACCCGCCGGTGGCGGCCGTGGTCGGGCAGGCCGACGTCCTCGGGGCGCAGCCGGGCGCGGCGGGTGCGCAGGAACTCGCCCAGTTCGGTGCGCTGATCAAGCTGGTCCATACGGCCAGTATCCCGGGACGGCCCGTGGCGGCGGCGGGTGCGTGCCTGACCCCGTCAAGGGTAGGACTGCCAGTCCTAGGCAGGGCAGGGGGCTGGGTGGCAGGGCCGGTGTCCGGCATCGTGGGGTCCATCCCCAGGATCTTTCCGCCGTGTGAGGAGCGCACCCCCATGTCCGACACCCAGGACACCCGGACCACGACCACGCAGACCACGCCGCTCACCGAGGTCGCCGCCTACGCCGCACCCGCCGCCAAGGCCCCGCTGGAGCGCACCACCGTCCCGCGCCGCCCCGTGGGCGCGCACGACGTCCTCATCGAGATCAAGTACGCCGGCATCTGCCACTCCGACATCCACCAGGCCCGCGACGGCTGGGGCGAGGGCATCTACCCGATGGTCCCGGGCCACGAGATCGCCGGCGTCGTCACCGAGATCGGCCCGGAGGTCACCGGATTCGCGGTGGGCGACCAGGTCGGCGTCGGCTGCTTCGTGGACTCCTGCCGGGAGTGCGAGTACTGCCTGCGCGGCCAGGAGCAGTACTGCGTCCGGGGCATGACCGGCACCTACAACGCCCGTGACAAGCAGGGCGAGCCCACGTACGGCGGTTACTCCACGCACATCGTCGTCGACGAGAACTACACCGTCCGCATCCCCGACGGCCTCGCCCTCGACGCCGCCGCGCCGCTGCTGTGCGCGGGGATCACCTTGTACTCCCCGCTCAAGCACTGGCAGGCGGGCCCCGGCAAGAAGGTCGCGATCGTCGGGCTCGGCGGCCTCGGCCACATGGGCGTGAAGATCGCGAACGCGCTGGGCGCCGAGGTCACCGTCCTGTCGCAGTCGCTGCGCAAGAAGGAGGACGGCCTGCGGCTGGGCGCCTCCCACTACTACGCCACCAGCGACAGGACGACCTTCGAGGAGCTGTCCGGCACCTTCGACCTGGTCATCTCGACCGTCTCGGCCCCGATCGGCCTCGACGCCTACCTCGACCTGCTGAAGGTCGACGGCGCGCTGGTCAACGTCGGCGCCCCGGAGGAGCCGGTCGAGCTCAACCTGTTCTCCGTCATCGGCGGCCGCAAGACCCTGGCCGGCTCGATGATCGGTGGCATCGCCGAGACCCAGGAGATGCTGGACTTCTGCGCCGAGCACGGACTCGGCTCGGAGATCGAGCTGATCCGCGCCGACCAGATCAACGAAGCGTACGAGCGGGTCCTGGCGAGCGACGTCCGCTACCGCTTCGTCATCGACGCGGCGACGATCTGAGCCCGCCGGCGGCCATGTCCCGGGGCCACGCCCCGGGACCACGGCGCCCGGTGGCACCGCGCAGGGCCGGACGACCGCACGGCGCGGGGCCGACGGGCCTTATTCCCAGCCGCTCAGTGCGCGCTCTGCGTTGTCGGCCAACTCCTTGTAGGTCACGACGTCGACGCGACTCATGTGAGTGTTGAGTGTGCGCAGCGCTTCATTGATGTCCTCCTCGGCCACGTCCGGCTGTACGGAGGGGTGGCCGATCAATACGAGAGCGCTCGCCCGGCGCGTTTCGATGCCCAGTTCATCCCTGATCCGGAGGCGGTGTTCGTCCAAGCCGACCAGGTAGTTGACTGCCTGGCTCACTGCGTCGTGCACTTCAGCCGTCGGCACCCAGCATCCCCGGTGTCTCTTGACCAGGGAGCCACGAAGGCTCATGGAGCGCTTCAACTCCACGATGTGGAGGGAGCCGTCCCCGCGGATCAGCGGGATGTCGACCTCGTCTCCGGGCACGAGTCTGCGCTGCACCGCTTGGCTTGCGAACTGTCCACCGAAGATCCAGTACTGCCCATCCAGCGCGCGTTGCAGGTCTCCCTCGCTCGCTCCGGGATCTTCGACCGTCTTGCGCAGTTTCTTGAGGCCCTGCCGGTGCCGCTGGACTTCTGCCGCCTGCAGGAGCAGTTGGCCCTCCTTGTCCGCTGCCAGGATCGCCAGAGCGTCAGGGGACATCACGATGCGGCGGGCAGCCTGCTCCGGGTCTTCCACATCCACCCGCCCGTGGAAGACCTGCTCAAGCCACGCGGCCACCTCGCTGCTGCCGCGAAGGATCCGATACCGCCCGGGGCGCTCCTGCGACTGCTGCATGTACCGTGCGTCCCGACCGACGGCCTTGACATGGGCGAGCACCTCGCTCGGGTTCGCCTCAGGGTGCTGACCGAGGTAGTCGTCAGCCAGTTGCGCGAAGAATTCCAACGTCGCAGAGAGCGTCCGCGCCAAGTAGTCCTGGTGAGAGCTCAACGGCTGTGTCGATCGCTGGAACAGCCGGTACCGCTCTTCGAAGTCGGGCCGGAGAATGCGGCCTTCGGCGTAGTCCAAAGAGTCTTGGATCAGCCGCACGACCTGCCACTCATCCGTCGTAGCTGCCGCCCGGCGCACCTCTTCCAGCAGTGTGATGAGTGCTCTGCCGCCTCTGCGACTGCGGCTCCGGCCTCCAGTCATGTGCGTGAAGACGGCTTCGAGCGCATCCTTGACCAGGGGATCCAGGGCAAGCTCGGCGACGTGCTGCAGCTGAAGCTGCAGCGCAAAATCAGACCTCACATCCACGCGGACGAGTGTGGGGCCTGGCACTGACAGCGGGTGCATGAGCGGTGGGCGGGAGCAACGGCAGTCGGTCCCGCCCCCGGTGCTTCCGGTGGCATCGGCGTGACGCCGGTGCTCAGCCGTCGGCGGCGGCCACGCCGATCGGGCAGGAGACACCGGTGCCGCCGATGCCGCAGTAGCCGCCGGGGTTCTTGTCGAGGTACTGCTGGTGGTAGGGCTCCGCCGGCCAGAAGGGGCGGTCCGCGGACGGGAGGACCGCCGTGGTGATCGGGCCGTAGCCCGAGCCCGTCAGGACCTGCTGGTAGGCCTCCCGGGAGGCCTCCGCCGTGGCCTGCTGGGCGGGGGAGTGGGTGTAGACCGCGGAGCGGTACTGGGTGCCGACGTCATTGCCCTGGCGGAAGCCCTGGGTGGGGTCGTGGGACTCCCAGAACAGCTTGAGGAGGGCGGCATACGAGACCTGCGACGGGTCGAAGACCACGCGGACGACCTCGGTGTGGCCGGTCAGGCCCGAGCACACCTCCTCGTACGTCGGGTTCTCGGTGAAGCCGCCCTGGTAGCCGGCCAGGGTGGTCCACACCCCCGGCGTCTGCCAGAACTTGCGCTCCGCGCCCCAGAAGCAGCCCAGCCCGAAGTCGGCCACCTCCAGGTGGTCCGGGTAGGGGCCGGCCAGCGGGTTGCCGAGCACCGTGTGCTTCTCGGGCAGGCCGAAGGCGGGCTCCGCGCGGCCGGTCAGGGCCTCCTCGCGGGTGGGGAGCTCGGGCGTACGGCGGTACGAAAACATGGGTTCCTCCTCGTGGTCTTCCTTCAACGGGAAAGGGCGGGCCGGGATTCCTCCCGGCCCGCCCCTGCCCGCGGCGTCGGACTCACGTCATGTCCTCACCGCCCGCCGCCGCTCACAGGCCCGGAGTGACCTCGCGTACGCACCAGTCGCGGGCCGTCACGTACCGGTTCCGCGGCGAGGCCGCATAATTCCACGGAAGCGCGCCGACGTACCCGTCGATGTGCCGGAACTGCGCGACCGCCTCCTCGTCGCGGTCCTGCATCCACAGCATCCACGCCAGAAGGTGGCGCAGCCGCACCGCCCGCCGGTCGTCCGCGGAGGCGGCCGCCAGGTCGGCGAGCGCGGCGTCGACGGCGGCGAGGATCTCCGGTTCCTTGAGGAACACGTCCGCCTTGAGGTCCTTCTCGTAGGTCTGCTGCTCGAAGTACGCGATCAGCGGCAGCAGGGAGAGCAGCTCACCGGGTGCACCGGCGGCCGCCGACGTGCGGGCGAAGGCCAGTGCCAGCTCGTGGGAGCCGCGCCACTTCCGGCACCAGTACTGCAGGGCCGTGGTGTGCGCGCTGAGGATCTTCGGGTCGCGCCGGGTGATCTGCGCCCACAGCTCCTCGTACTGCTCGTGCGGGTAGCCGAGGCCCTGCGCGATCGGCTGCTCCACCATGTACGGGACCGGGTCGGCCGGGTCGGCCAGCCGCTGGGCCGCGTGCGCGGACTCCTGCGCCCTGAGCAGCAGCTCCCGGAAGAGCCGGAACTGCTCCTGCGTCGTGCGGCTGCCGGCCTGGCTGCCGCGCACGTTCCAGGCGACGTTCACGGCGGCGTCGGCGTCGACCAGGGCCGCAGTCGGGTCGGACGGGTGCTCCGCCCGCCAGGCCAGCAGGAACGCGTCGTCCTCCGCCGCGACCTCCGCCAGGGCGCGGACGCGCTGCCAGCGCTCCTCCCAGTCCGAGCCGGCCGCCGCGACGTAGGCGGCGCCGGCCGCCCAGTCGCCGGCGCGGACGGCCGCGACGGCCGCCGTCCGCTCCGGGGGCACCGGCTGGGCGTTCTCGGTGTCGAGGTCGGCCTCGGCGACGAAGCCCAGAGCGACGACCGCGGCCGCCTCCCGCGCCTTCTTCTCGGCCTTCTCCGCGTCGGTGGCCGCCGCCTTCTCCGCACCGGTCCCGGCCGGGCGGGTCTTCGTACGGGCGGTGATGAAGCGGTACGCGGCCCCGCCGAGCAGGAGGAGACCGAAGATGATCAGGCCGAGCATCAGACGAGCACCAGCTTTCGCAGCGGTTCGGTGTCGGGCAGGTCCGCCACGAACGCGTCCAAGGCGAGCTCCAGCCGGTCCTCGAACCCCTCGGCCGTGTACTGCAGGGCGGCCGAGTCGGACCAGGACAGCTGCCAGCGGGCCGCTCCGCGGGCCGTCAGCTCGGCGGTGACCAGCTGCTTCACGGCGCGTCGCAGGACGGGCCGGGCGAACTCGCGGGCGGCGCGGCCGGTGGCGGCCGCCGCCTCCTCGGACTTCGGGAAACGGTCGGCGATCCGCCAGCGCAGCGCCGGGTCGGCGTCGACCGCGTCCAGGAGGGCGGCCGGTTCCGGGGACGCGCCCTCGGCGACGACGGCCTCGCGGATGTCCTGCGCGCCCTGGCCGACGTAGCGGGTCATGCTCTCGTGGACGAGGTCCGCCCAGTCCACCCGGGTGAGCGCGAGTGCCTCGGGGGTCAGGACCGCCTGCTCCAGCGCGGCCAGCGCGGCCTCGGGGTCGGCCAGCAGCGCGAGCGCGGGACCGGCCTGCCCACCGCCGCGGCCGTCGTCCGGCAGGGCCTCGATGCGGGCGACCCGCTCGGCGAGCGCGGGGTGGGAGTCGTACGGGGAGGCCGGCTCCTGCGGCAGCTCGCTGCGCAGGCCGTCCAGCTCCTCCGTACGGGCGTCGAGCAGCTGCCGCAGGCCGCCGAAGACCTGGCCGGGGCGCGGCAGCAGGCCGGCGCCGACGCCCAGGGTGGCGTAGGAGTCCATGTAGAACTGGTGCGCGGGTGCCAGGACGTTCAGCTCGCGCAGGGCGGAGGCTGCGGAGTCGCGGCCGGCGACGCGGACGGAGGCCAGGTCGGCGGCGAGCTCCTGGCGGCGGCTTCCGGAGAGGGTGGCGCGCATGTAGAAGTGCGCGTACCCCGTGTAGATCTTCGCCATGGCGCGGTACATGGCGCCCTGGCCGGCCGTGTCGACCTCCTTGGCCTTCTTGCCCTTGGCGAGGCGCTTCTCGGCGGCCTTCTCCTGGCGGACCCGCTCCTTGGCGACCTTGGTGTCGGCGCGGTCGTGGAAGTGCCCGATGGTGCGGATCAGCTGGGCGCGGCCGCGGGCGATCAGCGGGGTGAGGCGGGTGTCGAGGTTGGCGTAGTGGCCCATCTCGTGGGCGAGCACGGCGCGCAGCTGCATCTCGTCCAGGCCCGTCATCAGCGGCAGGCCCAGGTAGAGGCGCCGGGTGCCGGGCAGCAGGCCCAGCAGTCGGGCGTCCTCGCCGACGGCCGCGTTGACCTCGTCGATCAGCAGGATCTCGTCGGGGGCGCGGGTGCCGACCTGGGCGGCGATCTCGCGGACGGTCCGCCACAGGACGGGCTCCTGCTGCTCGGTGACGAGGACGCCGGGCTGCGGCTCGCCCTTCGGGGTGCGCAGCATGAACATGCCGCGCACGATCGGGACCGCGAGGACCACCGAGACGATGAGGATCTTGCCGGCGATGCCGCCGTGCAGCCAGGTGACGGTGGCCCAGTCGACGGCCGCGAGGACGGCGAGCAGGACGAGGCTCAGCAGGTAGAAGCCGGCGAGCAGAACGAGGGCGCGCAGCGCGCGCAGTGAAGCGCCCATATGGACGGGGTCCCCCCACGGGATGAAGTGGTGCAGGTGTCGGGCACGGCACGCGGTGCGCCGCGGTGCACGGCTCGGGCCGTGCTCGGCGCATCATGCGCGGTACCGGTCACTTACAGCAACCTTATGGCCGAGGGGGTCGGCGGCGGGGCCGCCGGGCTGCGGCCGGGCCCTGTCCTGCCGGCTCAGTGCGGCAGGGTCGCCGGGGAGCCGCCGTTCGCCTCGTAGCCCGCCACCGCCAGCGCGCGGTAGACCGCGTACTGCGCCGCCGGATCCGCCGAGACCGACCACGGCAGGGCGCCCACGTACCCGTCCACGTGCCGGACCTGCTCCATCGCCTCCGCCCAGCGCTCCATCGGCACCAGGAACGACAGCAGCATGTGCCGTACGTGCGCCAGCATCGGGTCGTCCGGGCGCGCCGTGTGCACCGCGTACAGCGCACCCTCCACCGCCCGCGCCACGACGGCGCCCCGCCAGAAGTTGGTCAGGACGACCTCGGGGATGTGCTCGTACACCGCGAACAGCGGCAGCGCCGCCAGCAGCGAGCCCTGCGGGGCCCGGGCCGCCGCGGCGTGCGCGAAGGCGTCGGCCTGCTCCCGCGAGCCGTGCCACTTCTCGCACCAGTAGTGCAGGGCCGCCAGATGCGCGCCCATGTGCGCCGGAGCCACGTCGATGATCTTCGCCCAGAGCGCGTCGAACTCCGCCTCCGAATACCCCAGCGCCCGCGCGACCGCCAGCTCCGTGATGTGCGGGACCGGGTCGCCCGGGGCCAGCAGCGCCGCCTTGCGGCACGCCTCCCGGGCCTCCTCCAGGATGATCCGGTGGTCCGCCGAGCCCACCCCGCCCGAATGCCGCCACGCCTGCTGCACCAGCAGCTCGGCGTGAACCTGGGCCCCGCCCGCGTCCTTCTCGGCCTCCAGCCGCCACGCCTTCAGCCACTGCGCGCCGCTGCCCGGCTGCCGGACGAGCTCCAGCGCCGCCGCCCCGCCGAAGGCCTGGACCCGCTGCCAGCGCAGCTCCCCCTCCTTCGGGGTCCCGGCCAGCAGCTGCGACGCCGCCTGCCACCGCCCGGTGCGCTGCACCGCCTCCAGCGCGTCCATCAGGTCCTCGTCGGGCCCCGGGACGCGGACGTCCAGCTGCTCCTGGCGGGCGAAGCCGTAGTTCTCGGGGTCCGCCGCGTCGGGGCTGCCGGGCTCGACGAGCCGCAGGCCGCCCCGCCTGCGCCGCAGGTACGGGCTGAAAGCGGCCAGCAGCAGGCCCACCGCGAGCAGGAACCAGAGAATCTCCATGGCCCCCAGCGAACCAGACCACCGGGGTCAAACGCCAATGCGAAAGAGGCCCGCGGCGCAAGCGGGGCATAGCATCTGCCTCATGAGCGACGACAGCCACGAGCACCAGAGCTTCGAGACCCGCGCGATCCACGCGGGCAACACGGCGGACCCCCTGACGGGTGCGGTCGTACCCCCGATCTACCAGGTGTCCACGTACAAGCAGGACGGGGTCGGCGGACTGCGCGGCGGTTACGAGTACAGCCGCAGCGCCAACCCCACCCGGACCGCGCTGGAGGAGAACCTCGCGGCGCTGGAAGGCGGCCGGCGCGGCCTCGCCTTCGCGTCCGGGCTCGCCGCCGAGGACTGCCTGCTGCGTACGCTGCTCACCCCGGGCGACCACGTGGTCATCCCCAACGACGCCTACGGCGGAACCTTCCGCCTCTTCGCGAAGGTCGTCTCCCGCTGGGGCGTCGAGTGGTCGGTGGCCGACACCTCGGACCCGGACTCCGTACGCGCCGCCCTCACCCCGAAGACCAAGGCCATCTGGGTCGAGACCCCCTCCAACCCGCTGCTCGGCATCACCGACATCGCCGTCGTCGCCGACATCGCGCGCACGGCCGGCGCCAAGCTGGTCGTCGACAACACCTTCGCCTCGCCCTACCTCCAGCAGCCCCTCGCCCTGGGCGCCGACGTGGTCGTGCACTCCCTGACCAAGTACATGGGCGGCCACTCCGACGTCGTCGGCGGCGCCCTCGTCACCGCCGACGCGGCGCTCGGCGACGAACTGGCCTACCACCAGAACGCGATGGGCGCCGTGGCCGGCCCCTTCGACTCCTGGATCGTGCTGCGCGGCATCAAGACCCTCGCCGTCCGCATGGACCGCCACGCGGAGAACGCCGCCAAGGTCGCCGAGATGCTGACCCGCCACCCCAAGGTGCACACGGTCCTCTACCCGGGCCTGCCCGAGCACCCCGGCCACGAGATCGCCGCCAAGCAGATGCGCAACTTCGGCGGCATGATCTCCTTCCAGGTCACCGGCGGCGAGGCCGCGGCGGTCGAGGTCTGCAACCGCGCCAAGCTCTTCACCCTGGGCGAGTCCCTCGGCGGTGTCGAGTCCCTCATCGAGCACCCGGGCCTCATGACCCACGCCTCGGTGGCCGGCTCGGCCCTGGAGGTCCCCGCGGACCTGGTCCGCCTCTCCGTCGGCATCGAGAACGCCGACGACCTGATCGCGGACCTGACCCAGGCCCTGGGCTAGGACGAAGAGCGCGCCGCCGGGCGCGGGCTACCAGCCCTCCAGAGGCGGGGAGACATCGCTCGGCGGCACCTCCCACGGGTGGGCCAGCGAGGCCCACACCGCGAAGGCCACCGCAGCCGCGCACAGCAGCACCCAGCCGGCCCGGCGCAGCGCCCGGCGGCGCCGCAGCAGCCGGTCGCCCCGGGCCGCGGCGCTCGCCGCGAGCCCGGCCGGAACCACCGGGTACGGGCCCTCCATCAGCCGCCTGACCTGGGATTCCTTGCGGTCCGGGAGGCTCATACGGCCGTCTCCGCGGAGCGCATCACGGCCACCGCCCGGCTGCACAGCACCCGTACCCGCTCGACCGGCAGCCCCAGCTGCGCGGCGGTGACCTCCTCCGCGACGCCCTCGTACACGCGCAGCACGAGGACGAGCCGTTCCAGCGGGCCGAGCCGGGCGAGGACTCCCGGACCGCCGTGCAGGCGCCGACCGGTGCGGGCGAAGGCCGTGCACAGCTCCTGGCGCGTCGCGGCGTACGGGTCGTCGCCGCGCAGCCTGCGCCAGTTCGCGTACGTGTGCGCCAGCGCCCCCGCGAGCAGGCGCCGGGCGGCGACCGGCCGGTCCGGCGGCTCGGCCGTCAGCAGCAGGGCGACATGCAGGAGCCGGCCCGCCGCCCCCGCGACGAAGGCCTCGAACTCCGCGTAGCCGCCCGGCCGGTGGTCGTCCACAGGGCACATAGTGCGGGCAGCGCCACCGCCCCGGTCAAGGGGTCGTACGCACCCGGCTCGGGACCCGGATCGGCCCCCGGCTCGGGACCCGGCTCGGGACCCGGCCCGGGATCTGGTTCGGGACCGGGCAGGACCGGCTCAGGAGGCCGGGCCGGCCTCCGCGACGGCGCCCATCAGCTCGGACAGGGAGACGTTGAAACGGGTCAGCAGCGCGGTGAACGACTCGCGCTCCTCCTCGGTCCAGTCGTCCGTCACCCGGGCCATCAGCTCGCGCCGCGAGGAGCGCACCTCCTCCAGCCGCGCCTGCCCCCGCGGGGACAGCGCGAGGACCACGGCCCGCCCGTCCTCCGGGTGCGAGGTGCGCTTGACCAGGCCGCTGTCCACCAGCGGCGCGACCTGACGGGTCACGGTGGAGGAGTCGATGCCCATGCCGCCCGCGAGCGCCTTGACACCCATCGGGCCTTCCAGGTCGAGCCGGTTCAGCAGCAGGTAGGCGGCCCGGTCCATCGAGTTGCGGGCCTGGCCGACCCCGCCCAGGCGGGTCTGCTCGGCGCGGCGGGCGAAAACGGCCACCTGGTGCTGGAGCGCGTCGAGGAGACCGGCTTCGGCGGGCGTCTCGGCCGCCTTGGACAGGTCGGAATTGGCCGGGATGGAGGGCATGGCCGTGAGCTCTCTTCGCGTGGGGCCGACAAGGATGGGGGACAGAGTACGCGGCCGTGCGGGCGCTCGTACGCCGCGTACGAGAACTGGTACGGGCAGTGCGGACCCGGCCCGCGGACCTGTCCCGGATGGCGGGATTTCGCCCCTGTACGACCCCCCACCGCCGTCCTGAGCCGTGCCCCGCACGGGCTGCGAGACTTGCGGCATGAGCTACCGCGTGCCCCAGCCCGTCCCGCAGGTCATCCTCGACGACGTCCGGGGGGCCCAGAAGATGCTCTCCGGTGTCTCCCGGGTCACCCCGATGGAAGGCAGCAGGCACCTCTCCGCCCTCACCGGCTCCCCGGTCCACTTCAAGTGCGAGAACCTCCAGCGCACCGGCTCCTTCAAGCTGCGCGGCGCGTACGTGCGCATCGCGGGCCTGCGCCCCGAGCAGCGGGCCGCCGGCGTCGTCGCCGCCAGCGCCGGCAACCACGCGCAGGGCGTGGCCCTCGCCTCCTCCCTGCTCGGGGTCCACTCGACGGTGTTCATGCCGGTCGGGGCGCCCCTGCCCAAGGTGGCGGCGACCCGGGAGTACGGCGCCGAGGTACGGCTGCACGGGCAGGTCGTCGACGAGACGCTCGCGGCCGCCCAGGACTACGCCGACCGCACCGGAGCGGTCTTCATCCACCCCTTCGACCACCGCGACATCATCGCCGGCCAGGGCACGGTCGGCCTGGAGATCCTGGAGCAGTGCCCGGAGGTCCGCACGATCCTCGTCGGCATCGGCGGCGGCGGCCTCGCCGCGGGCATCGCCGTCGCCGTGAAGGCGCTGCGGCCGGACGTCAAGGTCATCGGGGTCCAGGCCGCCGGGGCCGCCGCGTACCCGCCCTCGCTGAAGGCCGGGCACCCGGTGTCGATCGACAACCCCGTGACGATGGCGGACGGCATCAAAGTCGGCCGCCCCGGCGACGTCCCCTTCAAAATCATTGGCGAACTGCTCGACGAGGTCCGTACGGTCTCCGAGGACGCGCTCTCCAGCGCGCTGCTGCTGTGCTTGGAGCGGGCCAAGCTCGTCGTCGAGCCGGCCGGCTGCAGCCCGGTGGCCGCACTGCTGAGCGAGCCCGAACTGTACGGCGGCGGTCCGGTCGTCGCCGTGCTGTCCGGGGGCAACATCGACCCGCTGCTCCTCCAGCGCATCCTGCGCCACGGCATGGCGGCCGCGGGCCGCTACCTGTCGCTGCGGCTGCGCGTGGCCGACCGGCCGGGGGCGCTGGCCGGACTGCTGGCCGTGTTGTCAGTGGTGGATGCGAACGTGTTGGACGTGAGCCACGTACGGACCGACCCGCGGCTCGGGCTCACCGAGGTGGAGGTGGAGCTGCACCTGGAGACGAAGGGTCCGGAACACTGCGCCGAGGTCGCGCGGTCGCTGCACAGCGCCGGGTACGGGGTCATGGGCTGAGTACCGGATCAGTGATGTGACAGTCCGCTGAGGAATACGAACACACTTCACACTGGGAGAACCTCTATGCCAGGCGCCATCTACGCCGAAGGCCTGGTCAAGACCTTCGGCGACGTCCGGGCTCTGGACGGCGTGGACCTCGATGTCCCCGAAGGCACCGTGCTCGGCCTGCTCGGCCCCAATGGAGCCGGCAAGACCACCACCGTGCGCGTCCTGACCACCCTCCTCAAGCCCGACAGCGGCAAGGCCGTCGTCGCCGGAATCGACGTCCTCAAGCACCCCAACGAGGTCCGCCGGGCGATAGGCCTCTCCGGCCAGTTCGCCGCCGTCGACGAGTACCTGACCGGCCGCGAGAACCTCCAGATGGTCGGCCGCCTCTACCAGATGAGCGCCAAGGCGGCCAAGGCCCGGGCGGGCGAGCTGCTGGAGCGCTTCAACCTCGCCGACGCCGCCGACCGCACGGCCAAGACGTACTCCGGCGGCATGCGCCGACGCCTCGACCTCGCCGCGGCCCTCGTCGTACGCCCGCCCGTGATGTTCATGGACGAGCCCACCACCGGCCTCGACCCGCGCAACCGCCAGCAGCTCTGGGACGTCATCCAGGAGCTCGTCGCCGGCGGCACCACCCTGCTGCTCACCACGCAGTACCTGGAGGAGGCCGACCACCTCGCCCACGACATCTGCGTGGTCGACCACGGCAAGGTCATCGCCCGCGGCACCTCCGACCAGCTCAAGGCCCGCACGGGCGGCGAGCGGGTGGAGGTCGTCGTCCACGACCGCGAGCGCATCGCCGACGCCGGCGCCGTCCTCGCGGGCTTCGGCAAGGGCGAGACCACCGTCGAGGAGCACACCCGCAAGCTCACCGTGCCGGTGACCGGCGGCGCCAAGCTGCTCGCCGAGGTCATCCGCGAGCTGGACGCCCGGGGCATCGAGATCGACGACATCGGCCTGCGCCGCCCCACCCTCGACGACGTGTTCATCTCCCTCACCGGCCACGCGGCCGCCCTGGCCGGCGAGGAGAACGGCGAGGCGCCACCGGAAGACGCCAAGGGCCGCAAGGCCCGGAAGGAGACGGCGAAGTGACCACCACCTCCCCGACCCCGGAGCTCACCGCCCCCCGCCCGCGCGGCGGCATCGCCCAAGGCGTCAGCGACTCCCTGGTGATCGCCAAGCGGAACCTGATCCGGATGTCCCGGATCCCGGAGATGATCATCTTCGGTGTCATCCAGCCGGTCATGTTCGTCGTGCTGTTCAGCTACGTCTTCGGCGGCTCGATCAGCGTCGGCGGCAACACCTCGCCGGCGGCCTACCGCGAGTTCCTGATGGCGGGCATCTTCGCCCAGACCGTCACCTTCGCCACGGCCGGTGCGGGCGCGGGCATCGCCGACGATATGCACAAGGGCCTCATCGACCGCTTCCGCTCGCTGCCGATGGCCCGCGGTGCGGTCCTGACCGGCCGCACGCTCGCCGACCTCGTCCAGACCACGCTCACCGTGGTCGTCCTGGCCGTCGTCGCCCTGATCGTCGGCTGGCGTACCCACGAGAACTTTGCCAAGGTGCTCGCCGGCTTCGGCCTGCTGCTCCTGCTCGGCTACGCCTTCTCCTGGATCGGCGCCCTGATCGGCCTCTCGGTGCGTACCCCGGAGGCGGCCACCTCCGGCGGGCTGATCTGGCTCTTCCCCCTGACGTTCATCTCGAACGCCTTCGTCCCCTCCGACAATATGCCGGCCTTCCTGCGGCACATAGCGGAGTGGAACCCGTTCAGCGCCACCGTCCAGGCCGCCCGCGAGCTCTTCGGCAACCTGCCGCCCGGCTACGAGGCGCCCCAGGCCTGGCCGATGCAGCACCCGGTTCTCGCATCCGTCCTGTGGTCGCTGCTGATCATCGCGGTCTTCCGCACCCTGGCGGTCCGCAAGTACCGCTCGGCCACCGCGTAGCGCGCGCCCCGCACAATGCAGGAGCCCCCGCCGGATTACTCCGTCGGGGGCTCCTGCGTGTCCGAGGGTGATCAGCCGGTGAACGGCTTGACGTCCAGGATCTTGACCGTGGCCTTCTTGCCGTTCGGCAGCTCGTACTCGGCGTCCTCGCCGATCTTCTTGCCGAGCACCCCGGTGCCCAGCGGGGACTGCGGGGAGTACGTCTCGAAGTCCCCGGACGCGTACTCGCGCGAGGCGAGCAGGAAGGACATGGTGTCGTCCTCGTCGCCGTCGAAGGCGATCGTGACGACGGTGCCCGGGGCCACCTCGCCCTCTGCGGCGGGGGCGGTGCCGACCTTGGCGTTCTCCAGGAGCTGCGTCAGCTGGCGGACGCGGAGCTCCTGCTTGCCCTGCTCCTCCTTGGCCGCGTGGTAACCGCCGTTCTCCCGCAGGTCGCCCTCTTCGCGGGCGGCTGCGATCTTCGTGGCGATCTCCGTGCGTGCGGGACCAGAGAGGTAGTCCAGCTCGGCCTTCAGCTGGTCGTACGCCGCCTGGGTCAGCCAGGTGACGCTCTCGCTCGTCTGGGTCACGGGTGCTCCTCGTCGGTACAGGGGACTACATGGCCGCCAGCGGCGGGCGAAACCACGAGCCTAACAATTCGGGAAGAAAAGGGGGAGGACACCATGGGTATGAAGTGTGTCATTGGGCCCGGTGGGCGGTACGTGCCCGATGGGTCCGCCGGAGCGGCCGCGGGGCCGCAGCCGCCCGGTGCAGGGCTGGTCAGCGGGCCTGGCCCTGCGGGCCGGCCGCCTGGCAGCCGACCAGTTCGATCATCACGGCGCGGCCGGTCGTCCGCAGCGAGACGACCTCGTCCACCCGCGAGTCCTCCTGCCCGAAAGTGAAGTCCGCACGCCCGACCTCGCCATGGTCCTTGTCCTGGGAGCTCAGGGTGCACACGCCGGTCACGGAGGGGTCCTTGCGCACCTCCAGGTGCACCTTCACCTCGGTGTCGGACACCACCTGGAACTTGATCACCTCGGCGCTGACGCTCTGCCCGGCCACGTAGTCCCAGCCGATCCAGCCGACCACCGCGAGCAGCCCGACCCCGAGGGCCGACCCGACGATCTTCAGCCGCCGGTCCGCACGCTGGTCCCCGGACCGCCCGTAGCGACCCTCGGGCAGTCCCTCGCGCACCGCGCTCATGATCTTTCCTTCCGAGAGGGCCGGGTCGCCGCCGATTCCGGGGCCACCCCGGAATTTTTCCACCCCCCGATTCGGTCACTATAGGAGGCGTCCGCCCTGACGAATCACAGAGGATCCTGTCTTGACCGAGCAGCTTCGACTGATGGCCGTCCATGCCCACCCCGACGACGAGTCGAGCAAGGGCGCGGCCACCATGGCCAAGTACGTGTCCGAGGGGGTGCCCGTGCTGGTGGTGACCTGCACCGGCGGCGAGCGCGGCTCGATCCTCAACCCCAAGCTCCAGGGTGACAAGTACATCGAGGAGAACATCCACGAGGTGCGCCGCAAGGAGATGGACGAGGCGCGCGAGATCCTCGGCATCCAGCAGGAGTGGCTCGGCTACGTCGACTCCGGCCTGCCCGAGGGCGACCCGCTGCCGCCGCTGCCGCAGGGCTGCTTCGCCCTGGAGGACGTGGACGAGGCCGCAGGGCGGCTGGTGCAGAAGATCCGTGCCTTCCGGCCGCAGGTCATCACCACGTACGACGAGAACGGCGGCTACCCGCACCCCGACCACATCATGACCCACAAGATCTCGATGGTGGCCTTCGAGGGCGCGGCCGACACCGAGAAGTACCCGGAGGCCGAGTTCGGCCCGGCGTACCAGCCGCAGAAGCTCTACTACAACCAGGGCTTCAACAAGCCGCGCACCATCGCCCTGCACGAGGCGCTGCTCTCGCGGGGCATGGAGTCCCCTTACGGGGAGTGGCTGGAGCGCTGGAAGGAGTTCGAGCGCACCGAGCGGACGCTCACCACGCACGTGCCCTGTGCGGAGTTCTTCGAGATCCGCGACAAGGCCCTGATCGCGCACGCCACGCAGATCGATCCGGACGGCGGCTGGTTCCGTGTCCCGATGGAGATCCAGAAGGAGGTCTGGCCCACGGAGGAGTACGAGCTCGCGAAGTCGCTCGTCGACACCTCCCTCCCCGAGTCCGACCTGTTCGCGGGCATCCGGGAGAATGCTCAGTCATGAGCGCTACGCAGGCAGCACTGACCCAGCTCCTCCCGCTGGCGGGTGACACCTTCGACAAGAACAAGGTGACGCCCGGCCTCCTGGGCTTCATCGTGTTCGCGGCCCTCGCCCTTGGCGTGTGGGGCCTGATGAAGTCGATGAGCCGGCACATGAACCGCGTCGACTTCGAGGAAGCCCCGGACCCGGCGGCCCAGCCGGCCGGCGGCCGGCCCACCCCGTAGGGAACGCCCCGGGACGCGCCGCCCCGCCGACCGGCGGGGCCGCCCCGCCGCCCCGCCGACCGGCGGGGCCGCCCCGCCGCCCCGCCGACCGGCGGGGCGGCGGCTTCCGTGTGCCGCCGTCCCCGCCGCCCCGGGCCCGGGCCTCTCAGGGAGCGGCCGGCGGCGGCAGCGGGACCCCCATGATCTCCCGCGAGTGCAGGTTCGGGACCATCCCCAGGCGCCAGGCCTGCCAGTCCTCCGCCGGGTCCACACCCCGTCCCAGGGCCACCGCGTACGCGTCGAGGCAGTCCTCCAGCCGGCCGTCCCGCATCGGGTGCGGGGCATCGGCCAGCCTGGCCAGCTCGGTGCGGGCCTCCTCGGCGCCACCGCCCGGGACCGCGTACGGCAGCAGCGTGCAGCGCAGGAAGCGGGCCCAGTCCTCGCCGCGCCGGTCTCCGTACGAGATGAACAGCCGGGCCGCCTCCTCGCACAGGCCGAGCGCCTGCGCCACCCGCCCGTTGCCCGCGTCGACCACTGCCAGCTCCAGGCAGGTCCAGGCCTCGCCGTGGGCCAGGGAGATCCGCCGGAAGTCGGCCCGCGCGTCCACCAGCAGCTGCCGCGCGAACCCGGAGTTCTTCAGGTTCCCCGTCTGCGCGGCGCGCTGGTCGCGGGTGACGCGGCCCGAGTGGTGGCGGGCGTGGGCCAGCCCGTACACGTCCCGCATCCGCGAGAACATCGTGCGGGACCGTTCCAGCTCCCGGACCGCCTGGTCGCGTTCGCCGCTCTCCTCCAGCGCCTGGCCCAGGTAGTACAGCGTCCACGCCTCGCCGCGCGCGTCCTCCGCCTCCCGGTGCCGGGCCAGCGCCTCCCGCAGGCGTTCCACCGCCGGTCCGGGATCGCCGGCCACCACCCGGGCCCGGCCCAGCTGGGTCAGCGCCCAGGCCTGGCCGCGGTCGTCGCGGGTGCGGCCGTACAGGTCGAGGGCCAGGCGCAGCTCCTCCTCCGCCCGCGGGACCTCGCCGAGCCGCAGGTGGACCTGGCCGAGCTGGAAGTGCGCCCAGGCCTCGCCGTGGACGCTCTCGCTCTCGCGGTGCAGGGCGAGGGACTGCTCCAGCAGCGTCATCGCCTCGGCCAGGTGGGCCCGGTCCCGTTCGACGGCCGCCAGTGCGTGCAGGCCCCACGCCCGGTCGCCCGCCAGCTTGTCCGGTTCCTGGAGGACGAGCGCCTCCCGGATCCGGGCCGCGGCCTCCGGGAGCTGGCCCTGGTGGTGCAGGGTGATGCCGAGGGAGATCAGCGCCATGGCGGCGCCGGCGTCCTGCTGGGCCTCGCGGTACTGGTCGACCACCGAGGTCAGCGTGGTGCGGGCCTTGTCCAGTTCGCCGAGCTGGCGGGCCGCGATACCGGTGCGCCACTGCACCGACCGCACGAGCCGGCCCTGGCCGGGCCCCTGGTCCACGGCCCGCATCAGCTCGTCGATCTCGCCGAGCCGGTACAGGTCGCCGCGCAGCAGGCAGAAGTCGCACAGCGCGCCCAGCAGGTCGAGTACGGCGTCCTGGTCGACGCCTTCCGAGTGGCGCAGCGCGGCCGTGATGAAGCTGGACTCGTCGTCCAGCCAGCGCAGCGCCGCGTCCAGCGAGGCGAAGCCGTGCCCGCCGAAGTGGTGGGCGCGGGTGGACGTCTTCCCGTCGACCATCCGGATCACGGAGTCGGCGAGCTGCGCGTAGTTGCGGATCAGCCGCCCGTGCGCGGCGGTGGCCTGCGCCCGGTCCTCGTCCGCGGCCAGGCGCGCGGCCGCGTACGAGCGCACCGCGTCGTGCATCCGGAAGCGCTCCCCGCGGACGTGGTCCAGCAGCCCGGCCTGCGCCAGCTCGCGCAGCAGCAGCCCGGCCTGGGCCTGGTCGGCGTCGATCAGCGCGGCCGCGGCGGAGGGGCCGAGCGAGGCCCGGCCGGCGAGGGTCAGGCGCCGCAGCAGCCTGCGTCGGTCTTCGGGCAGGGCGGCGTAGGCCAGGTCCAGGGCGTCGTCGAGGCTGCCCGGCCCGTGGGCCGGGCCGTCCGGGCCGGCGGCGCCGACCGGGGCCAGGACGCGCAGCGCCAGCGGCAGGCCGTCGGCGAGCGCGAGCAGGCCGGGCAGGGCGTCCGCCGCGTACGGGGCCGCGTCGGCGGCCTCGGCTCCGGCGCGGAGCAGTGCGGCGGCCTCCGGCTGCGCCAGGCGCTCCACCGGCAGCTGGTGCACCCAGGCCGCCAGGTCCCCGGGCAGCTCCAGCGGCTCGCGGGCGGTGACCAGCACCAGGCTCTCGGACCGCTCGGGCACCAGCGTCCGTACCTGCGCCGCGTCCGAGGCGTCGTCCAGGATCACCGTGACGGGCAGCCCTTGGAGGTGCTGGTGGTACAGCTCGCCCAGGCGCCGGACCTGCTGCTCCGCGGAGGAGCCTTCGCGGAACAGCAGCTGCTCGCGGGGGGCGCCGAGCCGGTTGAGCAGGTGCAGCAGTGCCTCCCTGGTCGGCAGGGGGGCCTCCCCGCTCAGGGAGCCGCCGCGCAGGTCCACCACGCACGCCCCGCGGAACTGGTCGCGCAGCGCGTCCGCGGCCCGCAGGGCCAGCGCGGTGCGCCCGACTCCCGGCTCGCCGTGCAGGACGACCACCACCGGGCGGGTCTCCGTACTGGCCCGGGCTGCCTGCACCCACTGCGCGATCCGGGTCAGCTCGGTGCGCCGACCGGTGAACGCGGCCTCTGGCTCCGGGAGTTGGCCGAAGGACTGCTCCAGTACACTGCGCCGTCGGGCTTGCGCACTGCGGTCGGCGCCCCGCAGCTGCGGGGTCGGCCGGGGCGCCCGCGCGGCGGCGGCCACCGTGCGCTGCTGCTCCAGGAACGGCCGTATCCCGCGGACCTCCAGCGCCGACAGCCACTGCAGCCTGAGCTGCTCCGCTCCGCCGGGCCGGCCGAGTTCCCCGGCCCGGCGGTTCGCGGCGGGCAGGTGGAGCGCGGTCACCTTGGCGACGGTGGCCACGGCGCCGGCGATGCCGGTGACGGCGCCGGCGGTCAGCGCGGCGCCGGCCGCCACGCCGAGCGCGAGGTCGGTCCCGGCGGCCGCGACGGCGGCAACGGCCGTCACCAGCAGGGCGGTCGAGGCGTTCCCGCGCCGGAACGCCTCGCCGAGGGACTGCTCCCCGGCCGCGGCCTCGTCCAGGGCCCGTGCGTACGCCTCGTACTCCTCGGCCGCGCTCGCGGCGAGCGCGTCCAGCGCCTCCCGGCCGCGGGCGAGGAGCGCCGCCGTGTCGACCGGTGCCCCCGCGGCCCGCCGCGCTTCCTCGTCCACGGCCCGTTCCAACAGCCGCTCGGCCTCACCGCGATGGCTGTCCCGCATCGGCATCCCCCTCAAGAGAGCTCCGGCAACGTGCGCCAAGTGTCCGCCGGGACGGGCGTCCGCGCGAGGAATCTGAGCTAGTTCAGAGGGAGTTGAGCCTTTCCCGGACAGCCGCGTGCATATATGTACGTTCCGAGGGGTGGGGCGGTGGACCGAGGTGGGGAAAGGCCTGTACGGGTGGCGGCCGTGCTGCTGATGCTGGTGCTGACGGGCTCGGGGTGCGCGCAGCCCCCGGCCGGCCGGGGATTCGAGGTGCGGTACGAGGCGCCTGCCGCGGCCGACGGCGCCGACGCGCGGTTCCTGCGGGAGCGCAGGACGGCGGAGCGGGCCGCGGACGCGCTGAACGCCTACCTCGACCTCCCGTACCGGGTCACCCTCATGGCCCGGTCCTGCGCCGGGGAGGGTTCGGGCTACGACCCGCAGGCCCGGCGCATCGAGCTCTGCTACGACGACCTCGCCGAGGACCGGGCCCTCTTCGAGGCGGCGGGCCGTCGGCCGGCCGGCGACGCGGTGGAAGCGGTGGTCGCCGAGACGGTCCACCACGAGGCGGGCCACGCCCTCGTCGACGCGCTCGACCTGCCGGTCGGCGGCGACCGGGCCGAGGAGGACGCCGCCGACCGCTTCGCCGCCCTGATGCTCCTGCGCGAGGGCCCGTCCGGCGAGGCGAAGCTCCGTACGGCCGCGGAGGCCTATGAACTGGCGGCAGCCGAAGGTCCCGGCTCCGGTCGCGACGAGCACGCCCCGCCCGCGACCCGCGCGGCCGCCCACCGCTGCCTCCTGTACGGCGCGGCTCCGGACCGCCACCCCGCACCGGCCGCCGGCGAGCAGGGCTGCGCCCCCTCCTGGCCGGAGGTCCGGGCGGAGTGGGAGCGGGCGCCGGGGCCGCTGCTCCGGAAGAGCCCGTAGGCTCCCGGAGCAAGATCAACACCTCGGGGATCCGGTGACGGTACGAGAGATACGCGCAGGGCGGCCCGGCTGGTGGGCCGCCGGGCCGCCCTGCGCCACCTGGCGCTCCGCGCCGGGGCCGCGCTGCTGTCCGCCTGCACGGGCAAGGACCGGCCCGCCGGGCCCGCCGCCCCCTTCTCCCCTTCCGCCACACCTCCGGGCAGTGCCCGGGGCCTCCTCCGCCGGGAAGGTGCCCGACACGGTGGACGACCACCTCGGGATCACGCTGCCGTGGTACCCGCTGGGAGCCCAGGACGTCTTCGGCCGCCCGGAGGCCGCCTCCGACGGCACCGACCTGCGCATCCGCCATATGGACCCGTCCGGCGCCATGTCGATCCACGTGTGCACCCGAGCCTGAGGCAGGCCCGCGCGGGTTGCGCGAGGATGGTCCCATGTCGAACCGCCTCGCGAACGAGACCTCGCCCTATCTCCTCCAGCACGCCGACAATCCCGTCGACTGGTGGCCCTGGTCGCCGGAGGCCTTCGCCGAGGCGCGGGAGCGCGACGTGCCGGTGCTGCTCAGCGTCGGGTACAGCAGCTGCCACTGGTGCCACGTCATGGCCCACGAGTCCTTCGAGGACGAGCCGACCGCCGCCGCCATGAACGAGCACTTCGTCAACATCAAGGTGGACCGCGAGGAACGCCCCGACGTCGACGCCGTCTACATGGAGGCCGTGCAGGCCGCCACCGGGCAGGGCGGCTGGCCCATGACCGTCTTCCTCACCCCCGATGCCGAGCCCTTCTACTTCGGCACCTACTTCCCGCCCGAGCCCCGGCACGGGATGCCCTCCTTCGTGCAGGTCCTCGAAGGGGTGCGGACCGCCTGGACCGGGCGGCGCGAGGAGGTGGCCGACGTCGCGCAGCGGATCGTACGGGACCTGGCCGGGCGGCAGCTGGACTACGGCAAGGCGGGCGCCCCGGGGCCGCAGGAGCAGGCGCAGGCGCTGCTCGCGCTGACGCGGGAGTACGACGCCGTGCGCGGCGGGTTCGGCGGGGCGCCGAAGTTCCCGCCGTCCATGGTGCTGGAGTTCCTGCTGCGCCACCACGCCCGCACCGGGGCGGAGGGGGCGCTGCAGATGGCCGCCGACACCTGCGAGGCCATGGCCCGGGGCGGGATCTACGACCAGCTCGGCGGCGGGTTCGCGCGGTACTCCGTGGACCGGGAGTGGGTGGTTCCGCACTTCGAGAAGATGCTCTACGACAATGCACTGCTGTGCCGGGTCTACGCCCACTTGTGGCGCGCCGCCTCCCGCGGCGGGCACGACGCACTCGGCGAGCTCGCGCGGCGCGTCGCGCTGGAGACCGCCGACTTCATGGTCCGGGAGCTGCGCACCGCCGAGGGCGGCTTCGCCTCGGCGCTCGACGCGGACAGCGAGGACCCGGCGAGCGGCAAGCACGTGGAGGGCGCGTACTACGCCTGGACGCCGCAGCAGCTGGCCGAGGTGCTCGGGGAGGAGGACGGGGCCCTGGCCGCCGCGTACTTCGGGGTGACGCAGGAGGGCACCTTCGAGCACGGCACGTCCGTGCTCCGGCTGCCGCAGGACGGACCCGCCGTGGAGGCCGGGCGGATCGCCGGCATCCGGGAGCGGCTGCTGCGGGCCCGCGCCGAGCGGCCCGCGCCCGGGCGGGACGACAAGGTCGTCGCCGCGTGGAACGGGCTGGCGATCGCCGCCCTGGCCGAGTGCGGGGCGTACTTCGACCGGCCGGACCTGGTCGAGCGGGCCACCGAGGCCGCCGATCTGCTGGTGCGGGTCCACTTCGACGCGGCGGCCGGCCGGGCCCGGCTCGCCCGGACCAGCAAGGACGGGCATGTCGGCGCGAACGCCGGGGTGCTGGAGGACTACGGGGACGTGGCGGAGGGCTTCCTCGCGCTGGCGTCGGTCACCGGCGAGGGGGTGTGGCTGGAGTTCGCGGGATTCCTCCTCGACCTGGTGCTGGACCGGTTCACCGCCGAGGACGGGTCGCTCTACGACACCGCGCACGACGCCGAGCCGCTGATCCGCCGCCCGCAGGACCCCACCGACACGGCGGCCCCGTCCGGCTGGACGGCCGCAGCCGGCGCGCTGCTCTCGTACGCGGCGCACACCGGCTCGGAGGCGCACCGCACGGCGGCCGAGCGGGCGCTCGGGGTGGTGCACGCGCTGGGTCCGCGCGTCCCGCGCTTCATCGGGCACGGACTGGCGGTCGCCGAGGCCCTGCTGGACGGTCCGCGCGAGGTGGCCGTGGCCGGTGACCCGGAAGATCCGGCGACGGCGCAGCTCCACCGGACGGCGCTGCTGGGAACCGCTCCCGGGGCCGTGGTGGCGGCCGGTGTGCCGCAGCCGGAGGCCGCCCGGCCGGACGAGGCCGAGTTCCCCCTGCTGGCCGGGCGCACGCTCGTGGACGGCCGTGCCACGGCGTACGTGTGCCGCCACTTCGTCTGTGCGCGGCCCACGACGGACCCGGCCGAACTGGCGCAGCAGGTGGGCGGGGTCCGCGACTGAAGCAGCCACAGCCCCGCCGGGCCGGTCCCGTCGCCGATCGTGACGGGGCCGGCCCCGCTTGTGCCCCGGCGGGCCGGGCCGGCCCTAGCGCCCGTAGGCGGCCAGGGAGATGCCCACGTAGTGGGCCACGAAGGCGGCCAGCGTCAGCGAGTGGAAGACCTCGTGGAAGCCGAAGAAACGCGGGGAGGGATTGGGGCGCTTGAGGCCGTAGATGACGCCGCCCGCGCTGTAGAGCAGGCCGCCCGCGATCACCAGGACCAGGACGGCGATGCCGCCGGCCCGCATGAAGTCGGGCAGGAAGAAGACCGCCGCCCAGCCCATCGCTATGTAGCACGGGGTGTAGAGCCAGCGCGGGGCGCCGACCCAGAAGACGCGGAAGGCGATCCCGGCCGCCGCCGCGATCCAGACCGCCCACAGCAGCGTCCGTCCGGTGGAGGGCGGGAGCAGGAGGACGGTCAGCGGGGTATACGTCCCGGCGATGATCAGAAAGATGTTGGCATGGTCGAGCCGCCGCAGGACGGCCTCGCCCCGCGGTCCCCAGGTGCCGCGGTGGTACACCGCGCTGATGCCGAACAGCAGGCAGGCCGTGAGGATGTACACCCCGCACGCCACCCTGGCCCGGGTCGAGTCGGTGGCGGCCATCAACACGAGGCCCGCCACGACCACGGCCGGGAACATCCCGGTGTGCAACCAGCCGCGCATGAGCGGCTTGGCCTCGGGAGCAGCCGGCACGGCAGCGGCGTCAGAAGTCATGAACGCGATGTTACCTACGGGTCCGTAGGTTTCAGTTGTGCGCTTTACGGAAGATTGACGGGAGTGGCGATGCTCACGTGAGAGGCCCCCTGGACATATGCGCACATGCACCGGATGATCAGATGAGTGCGGTCGGCACCGGATGAGCGGAGCGCGAAGCGTCCGGGTCGCAGCCCCCACGGGGCATACACCAAACACACCCCTCAACAAGGAGCAATCGTGGCGCGCGACAACGCGGCTCCCACTTCCGTCCCGACGAACCACCAGGCGCTGACCGCCTGGGTGGACGAGATCGCAGCCCTCACCCAGCCGGACCGCGTCGTCTGGTGCGACGGCTCCGAAGCCGAGTACGAGCGCCTGTGCGAGGAGCTCGTCGCCAAGGGCACGTTCAAGAAGCTCGACGAGACCAAGCGCCCGAACTCCTACTACGCCGCCTCCGACCCGTCCGACGTCGCGCGCGTCGAGGACCGGACCTTCATCTGCTCCGAGAAGGAGGAGGACGCGGGCCCGACCAACCACTGGAAGGCCCCGGCCGAGATGAAGGAGATCTTCGCGGGCAAGGGCGAGGAGGGTGGCATCTTCCGCGGCTCCATGAAGGGCCGGACGATGTACGTCGTCCCCTTCTGCATGGGCCCCCTCGGCTCCGAGCTCTCCGCCATCGGCGTCGAGATCACCGACTCCGCGTACGTCGCGGTCGCCATGCGCACCATGACCCGCATGGGCAAGGCCGTCCTCGACGAGCTCGGCACCGACGGCTTCTTCGTCAAGGCGGTCCACACCCTCGGCGCTCCGCTCGCCGAGGGCGAGGCCGACGTGCCGTGGCCGTGCAACACCACCAAGTACATCTCGCACTTCCCCGAGACCCGTGAGATCTGGTCGTACGGCTCGGGCTACGGCGGCAACGCCCTGCTCGGCAAGAAGTGCTACGCGCTGCGCATCGCGTCCGTCATGGCCCGCGACGAGGGCTGGCTCGCCGAGCACATGCTGATCCTCAAGCTCACCCCGCCGCAGGGTGAGGCCAAGTACGTCGCGGCCGCGTTCCCGAGCGCCTGTGGCAAGACCAACCTCGCCATGCTGGAGCCCACGATCCCCGGCTGGACGGTCGAGACCATCGGCGACGACATCGCCTGGATGCGCTTCGGTGAGGACGGCCGCCTCTACGCGATCAACCCCGAGGCCGGCTTCTTCGGCGTCGCGCCCGGCACCGGCGAGCACACCAACGCCAACGCCATGAAGACGATGTACGCGAACACCGTCTTCACCAACGTCGCGCTCACCGACGACGGCGACGTCTGGTGGGAGGGCATGACGGAGGAGACTCCCGCCCACCTCACCGACTGGAAGGGCAACGACTGGACCCCGGAGTCCGAGACCCCGGCGGCCCACCCGAACGCCCGCTTCGCCGTCCCGGCCTCCCAGTGCCCGACGATCGCCCCCGAGTGGGAGGACCCCAAGGGCGTCCCGATCTCCGCGATCCTCTTCGGCGGCCGCCGCGCCTCCGCCGTGCCGCTGGTCACCGAGTCCTTCGACTGGAACCACGGCGTCTTCATCGGTTCGAACATCGCCTCCGAGAAGACCGCCGCCGCCGAGGGCAAGGTCGGCGAGCTGCGCCGCGACCCGTTCGCCATGCTGCCGTTCTGCGGCTACAACATGGGCGACTACATGGCCCACTGGATCAAGGTGGGCGCCTCCGCGGACGCCGCGAAGCTCCCGAAGATCTACTACGTGAACTGGTTCCGCAAGAACGACGCGGGCAAGTTCGTGTGGCCCGGCTTCGGCGAGAACAGCCGCGTCCTGAAGTGGATCGTCGAGCGCCTCGACGGCACCGCCGAGGGTGTCGAGACCCCCATCGGCATCCTGCCGACCAAGGACTCGCTCGACCTCGACGGCCTGGACCTCCCGGCCGAGGACCTGGACTTCCTCCTCACCGTGGACAAGGAGGTCTGGCGCGAGGAGGCCGCCCTGGTCCCCGAGCACCTGAACACCTACGGCGACCACACCCCCAAGGAGCTGTGGGAGCAGTACCACGCGCTCGTCGAGCGCCTGGGCTGAACGAGCCCGAACGAGCCCGCCCGTAAAGGGCGCATGGATGTGGGAGCCCCCGACCAAGCGGTTCCCACCGCTGCACCGACCACCTGTCGCGTCTGTCAGTAGCCCTCGTGCTCCTGCAGACAGGTCGTGTGCGCCTGCTGACGGCGGGCCTCCCTTGTCAGGAGGCCCGCCGTCACGCGTTCCGCCTCCTCCGGCAGGTCCACCCCGCCCAGCCGGTCCCGCAGCCGCCCCAACTGCCGCCGTACGTCGTCGACCTGCTCGGCGAGGCGCCCTGGACGGAGATCAGCTCGTACTCGGAGGCTCCGGTCGGCAGTTGCCAGGTGCGGTCCTCGCCGGCGGCCTTGAGGAAGCCCGGGAGCCCGACGTCTCGGTCTTCACGATGTAGCCCTTGAATCAAGGGCCTTGACGACGTCGGGATCGCGGAAGTATGCGGATTTCTCGTATCCGATGACGCCGTGCACCGCCAGGGCGATTCCCGGGATGCGTCTCACGGGTGCAGGGTGCTCACGAAGACCCACATCCCGCGTGGAGTTGCATGAACGGCCGGTGTCCAGGCGGTCCCACTTCGAAATGCTGTGTGGGTCGGACGGTGCTGGCAGGCGGGGCGGCAGGCCGGGAGGATCGTGCCATGGGCGTGAGCGCATTGAAGTGGCAGGGCTGGCTGGTCGGCCTCGTGGTGCTGGCCGGCATGCTGGTGTTCGCCCCGTTGGGCCTGTACGTGTGGGCCAGTGCCGAGCCGGCCCCGGCGCCGGCGCGGCCCGCGGTGGAGGACGTACGGATCACGGGGTGCCGGATCGACGCGGCGAGTCGGCGCGTGGTGGCGGCGATGGAGGTGACGGGCAGCCCCGCGGGGCCCGGCACGTACGTGGTCACGGTGGAATTCCGCGACACCGCCGAGCCGGCGCCGGGCACGCGGACGGCGCAGACGCTGGTGCGGGTCCCGGGCGTGGCTCCGGGCGCGCGGGAGCACAGCGAGGCCGTCGGCCCGGTGTGGCCGGTCGCCACCGCGGCGTGGTGCGGGGTCGCGGGGGCGGAGTTCACGCCCGTGCCGTGAGTGCGGGGCGGGCGTGGCACCCGGTCCGGAGCCTCCGCGGCCCCGGACCGGGGCCGTCAGAGGGCGCCGGCCAGGTCCGTGGAAGCCAGGGCGGCGGCGTGGGCGTCCATGCGCTGGGCGGCGAGGATCGCGACGGTGGTGTCGGCGCGGGACGCGGCGACGACCAGGGCGCGGCCGGCCAGGTCATGGGCCTTGCGGTGGAGCGCGGGGAGCTCCTCTGCGGGAGCCTTCGGGGCGCGTGCGGGCTCGGCTCCGCCGCGCAGCCGCGTCACCTGGGCGGCGATGCGGGCGGCCTCGCCATCGAGCCCGAGCTCGTCGGTGACGGCGAGGAGGGCCGCCAGGTGTCCGGCGAGCTGGGAGTCGAGCGCTTCGGCGCGGCTGCTGTGCGGGTAGCCGGTGTGGCTGTCGGCGTGACGGCCGCCCACTCGGTGGACGACCGACTTGGTACGGATCGGCTCGTACATGAGGAGGCCTCCTGCGTGGTCAGGAGGCCATCCTACATTGGATTGGTTCTAAAGTTGTGCTCGATCCGGCACTGATACGGCTCCGGCCGGTCCCGATCGGCTCCGGCCGGTTACGGCTGGCCGTAACCGTCGAGGAACTTGCCGATCCGGATCACCGCGTCGCCCAGGTCCTTGGCGTTCGGCAGCGTCACGATGCGGAAGTGGTCGGGCTCGGGCCAGTTGAAGCCCGTACCGTGCACGACCATGATCTTCTCGGCCCGGAGCAGGTCGAGGACCATCTGCCGGTCGTCCTTGATCTTGTAGACGGTCGGATCGAGCTTCGGGAACAGGTACAGCGCGCCCTTGGGCTTCACGCACGTGATGCCGGGGATCTGCGTCAGCAGGTCATACGCCGTGTCGCGCTGCTCCAGCAGCCGTCCGCCGGGGAGCACCAGGTCCTCGATCGACTGGCGCCCGCCGAGGGCGGTGGCGACGGCGTGCTGCGAGGGCATGTTGGCGCACAGCCGCATGTTGGCCAGGATCGTCAGGCCCTCGATGTAGGAGGCGGCGTGCTTCTTGGGGCCGCAGACCGCCATCCAGCCGGCCCGGTAGCCGGCGACGCGGTAGTTCTTGGACAGCCCGTTGAAGGTGAGGGTCAGCAGGTCCGGCGCGATCGCGGCGGTGTTCGTGTGCGTGGCGCCGTCGTAGAGGATCCGGTCGTAGATCTCGTCCGAGCAGACGATCAGGTTGTGGCGGCGCGCGATGTCCGTGAGCCCGCGCAGCATCGCGTCGTCGTAGACGGCGCCGGTCGGGTTGTTCGGGTTGATGATCACGATCGCGCGGGTGCGGTCGGTGACCTTGCGCTCGATGTCCCCGAGGTCGGGCATCCAGTCGGACTGCTCGTCGCAGCGGTAGTGCACGGCGGTGCCGCCCGCAAGGGAGACGGAGGCGGTCCAGAGCGGGTAGTCGGGCGCGGGCACGAGCACCTCGTCGCCGTCGTCCAGCAGCGCCTGCATCGACATCTGGATCAGCTCGGAGACGCCGTTGCCGAGGTAGATGTCCTCGACGTCCAGGTCGATGCCCTTGGTCTGGTAGTGCTGCATGACCGCGCGGCGCGCGGAGAGCAGCCCCTTCGCGTCCCCGTACCCGTGGGCGTTGCCCAGGTTGCGGAGCATGTCCTCAAGGATCTCGGGAGGGCACTCGAAGCCGAAGGCCGCGGGGTTGCCGGTGTTGAGCTTGAGGATGCGATGACCTGCCGCTTCGAGCCGCATGGCCTCTTCGAGGACGGGGCCGCGGATCTCGTAGCAGACATTGGCGAGTTTCGTTGACTGGATCACCTGCATGACGGGAGCTTACGGGCCCGGCGGCGCGCCCGCTGCGGTATTGCGGCCAGGAGTGGAGGAGGGATATGTCCCGTTTCGTGTGATGGGCGGGTGGCGTACGGCCTCACCCTTGGAAAAAGCGGCCGCACCCCCGCTGCGGCCTGCGGAATGGGTGAGCACGATCCGGGGGGAGCGCGGCGGGTGTTGCGCTCGTCACGTGCCTGCTCTGTCAGTGCCCGTCCGTACGGTGGGGGGTGATGCCGCACAGCACGGGGGAGGGGCGGGGCATGGAACCGTTGAGGATCGTCGCCGGGGACGCGACGAGCCCGCAGGTCGAGGGGCCGAAGATCATCCCGCACGTCTGCAACGACATCGGAGGCTGGGGCAGGGGATTCGTCCGGGCCGTCTCGCAGCGGTGGCCCGAGCCCGAGCGGCAGTACCGGGCCTGGTACCGGGGTCGCGGCGGAAATGACTTCGGGCTGGGGGCGGTGCAGCTGGTGCGGGTGCGGGCGGACCTCTGGGTGGCCAACATGGTCGGCCAGCGGGGCATACGGCGCGCGGCGCCCACCGGCGGCGGTCGCCCGCCGATCCGGTACGAGGCGGTGGCGCGCTGCCTCGAAGTGCTGGGAGGGCATGCGGTCGGGCTCGGGGCGTCCGTCCACATGCCCCCGATCGGCTGCGGACTCGCGGGCGGCACCTGGCCGCGGATCGAGCCGCTGATCACCGGCGCGCTGTGCGCGCGGGGCGTGGCGGTGACCGTCTACGACAGGGACTCGATGATCACCAGCGGGAGCTCGCGGGGCGCGGCCGCCGCCCGGTAGTCGTCGAAGAGCGGCCACAGGGCCGTCATCGCCGGCCAGTACGCGTCCCGCTCCACCGGGCACGCCGTGCGCGCCGTGGCCTGGAAGGCGGCCGGGCCGACCTGGAGGCGCACCTCCGGGTGGGCGGTGAGGTTGCGGTACCAGGCCGGGTGGTCCGCCGCGCCCCAGCCCGCTGCCACCACCAGGTGGCGGCCGCCGTCCTCCGCGTAGATCAGCGGGGTCCGCACGGTGCGCCCGGTGGCGCGGTGGACGGTGGTCAGCAGGAGCGTCGGGACCCCGTGCCACAGGTGCCCGTCGAGGCCGCCGGTCGTGACGTAGTCGCGTACGTGCTCCCGCTCGCGGACCGGCTTCGGGTCGGCGGGGTGGTCCCAGTCGATGGTGACCGTCTGCATGCTGCCTCCGAGTAACGACCCCCGCCAGGCTTAACGATCCTGCACCCCTCTGGATGCGGTCGCCCCGGCGCACAGTCGGGCCCCGGCCCGGGCGCGCGCTGCCCCGGACCGGGGCCCACCAGCAGCCACCGCGGCGCTGCGGCCCGCCCTGGGGTCGTTCCCTAGGGCAGGTAGCGCTCGATGACCGTCGGGCCCTCCTTCTCGATCAGCCGCCGGGCCTTCTCGACCCGCTCCGGAGTCGGGTCGGCGCCCGTCGCCATGACGAGGTCCTCGGGGTCGTAAGGCCGCTCACCGCCCGTCCACAGCTTCGTGGGACGGTCGGCAGTGGGCTGCTGGTCCGATTCACTTTCCATCGGGTACCTCCTCGAAGTGCCCCCCCGGTCCCCTCATCCTCCGGCGGCGGCCCCAAGAACGCACTTCGGCCCGGTCAGCGCCCCCGGAAGGGCGTGCGGCGGACCGCCCGCCCGGCCAGGACGTCCGTCCTGCGGCCCTCCCGCACCACGAACCGCCCGTCGATCAGGACGTGCGGGATGCCCGTCGGCAGGACGCGGGGCTCGTCGTACGTGGACCCGGCCGCGACCGTCCCCGGATCGAAGAGGACGAGGTCGGCGCGGTGGCCCGGGCGGACCAGCCCCCGGTCGGGCAGGCGCAGCCGGGCCGCCGGGCGTCCGGCCAGGTGCGCCACGCATTCCTCCAGCGACAGCACGCCCAGCTCGCGCACGTAATGGCCGAGGTAGTGCGGGAAGGTTCCGTACGCCCTCGGGTGCGGTTTCGCGCCCTGGAGGATGCCGTCGGAGCCGCCCGTGTGGACCCGGTGCCGCATGATCGCCCGGACGTTCTCCTCGTGTCCGACGTGCTGCAGGACCGTCGGCCCGAGCCGGTCCCGCAGCAGCAGCCGCCGGGCGGTGTCCCAGTCGGGCAGGCGCGTGCCGACGTACGCGGCGAGCGCCGGATCGGTGACGCCCGAGACCTCGATCGTCGACCAGTCGACGGGCACCCCGTGGCAGCCGTCGGAGCCGGTCACCTCCAGCGCGTACCGGATCCGCTCCGCCCCGGCGTCGTCGCGCAGCCGGGCGAGCGCCGCCTCGGGGCCGCCCTCGCCCGCCCAACTCGGCAGCAGTGCCGCGAGGGTGGTGCAGCCGGGCGTGTACGGATAGCTGTCCAGGGTGATGTCGCAGCCCTCGGCGAGCGCCGCGTCCAGCAGCGCGAGCAGCTCGGGCGCCCGGCCCCGGTTCTCGGCGAAGTTCATGGTGGCGTGGGCCAGGTGCAGCGCGCAGCCGGCCTCCCGGGCCAGGGCGACCATCTCCGCATAGGCGTCGAGCGCGCGGTGCCCGTACGAGCGGTGGTGCGGGCAGTAGTAGCCGCCGTACGCCGCCACGACGCGGCACAGCGCGGCCAGCTCGGCGCCCTGGGCGTACATGCCGGGGGTGTAGGTGAGTCCCGAGGACATCCCGACGGCGCCCTGCGCGAGGCCCTCGGCGACCAGCGTCCGCATCCGGTCGAGCTCCGCCGACGTGGCGGGCCGGTCCTCCCAGCCCAGGACGTACGCGCGGACGGTGCCCTGGGGCACGAGGTAGGCGGCGTTGACGGCGATGCCCGTGCGGTCGAGCCGGTCGAGGTATCCGTCGACGGTGCGCCAGTCGAAGTCCACGTCGTCGCCCGGGCCGTTCCAGCCGGTGATGGCGGCCCGCACCTCGGCCAGGGTGCGCTCGTCCACGGGCGCGTACGAGAGCCCGTCCTGGCCGAGCACCTCCAGGGTCACGCCCTGGGCGGCCTTCGCGCTGTGGTCCGGGTCGCGCAGCAGGGCGAGGTCGCTGTGGGCGTGCATGTCGGTGAAGCCCGGGGCGAGGGCGAGGCCGTGCGCGTCCAGGGTCCGCCGCCCGCCGGACCGGATCCGGCCGATCCCGGCGATCCGGCCCTCGTGGACGGCGACGTCGGCGGTGTACGAGGGCCCGCCCGTGCCGTCGACGACGCGGGCCCCCCGGATCACCAGGTCCACCGCGGCGGCTAGAAGAAGGTGCGCACGTAGTCGGTGACCGTGCCGTCGGCCTCCACCACCGGGATCAGCGGCCACTTCTCGAAGATGGTGCACGGGTGGGACATGCCGAGGGCCACCCAGTCCCCGACCTGGACGGCGTCCGCGGAGTCGGTCTCCAGCCAGGCGTGCTGGTCGGACAGCTTGACCACGCGGATGCCGGTCGCGGGCCGGTCGGCGCCGGTGAGGGGGTCGCGGACCAGTTCGGCCTCGGGCAGGCCCAGGTCGTAGGCGACGTCGCGCTTGCCGGCGTTGACGAAGGCCTGGGTGGCGGTCGGGCGCGAGACCACCTGGGTCCACAGGCGGAAGGCGGGGCGTAGGCCCCCCTCTCCGGGAACCCGGTTGAAGGGGGTCAGGCGGGTGTACCAGCCGTGGTCGTGGGAGACGTACGCCCCGGAGCGCAGCAGCCGCAGGACGGGCCGGGACAGCTCGGGCAGTTCGCCGAACACGTCGGCGACGGCGTCGAACCAGGCGGAGCCGCCCGCGCTGACGACGATCTCGTCCAGGCCGGCGGCGAACCGTCCGGCCTTGTCGAACTCGACGGCCAGCGCGGTGAGCCGGCGCAGGTAGGCGTGGACGCCGTCCGGGTCGGCGTCGGGGACCTCCGCCTCGTACCCGGCGACGCCGACGAGGCGCAGGGTGGCCGTCGCGGCCACGGCGTCGGCGACGGCCCGGCAGTCGTCCTCGGTCCGCGCCCCGGTACGGGCGCCCTCGCCCGCGCCGAGCTCGACGACGACGTCCACGCGGCGCCCGGCGCCTCCGGTGTGCTCCCGCAGGGCCCGGTCCATGAGCTCGGCGCCGCGTACGGAGTCCACGTAGCAGACGAACCGGAAGTCCGGGTCGGCGGCGAGCTCGTCAGCGACCCAGCGCAGCGCGACGGGGTCGACGAGCTCGTTGGCCAGGAAGATCCGCTGGATGCCGAAGGCGCGGTAGACCCGGGCCTGGTGGGGGACGGCGGCGGTGATGCCCCAGGCGCCGTGGTCGAGCTGGCGCCGGAACAGCTGGGGCGCCATGCAGGTCTTGCCGTGCGGGGCGAAGGCGAGGGAGTGGCGGGCGGCGTACGCGCCGAGGGCGGTGAGGTTGTGCTCCAGCGCCTCGGCGTCGAGGGTCAGCACGGGGGTGGTGAAACCGCCGGTGTAGAGGTCGCGGCGTTCGGCGGCCAGCTGCCCGACGGTCAGGCGGGCGCGTTCGGCGTCCGGGGGCAGGCCTTTGAAACGGTGGTCGACCGGTTCGTCGGCGAGCCGCCGGACTGCATCGCTGCCCATGCCAGGTCCTCCTTGTGTTGCGTGGTACGCAACGGTCGTTGCAGAGCGTGCCGCTGGCTGTCTAACATCCCGCGTGACGGCGGGTCAACATCGCGCCGCACCGGCCCGGGAGGCCCCTCAACGGGATGCAGGAGGGACACGGCGTGAGCCAGTCGGTGGAGCGGGCTCTGCGGATCCTCCCCGCACTGGCCGGCGGACCCGCGTCCCTGGGGGACGTCGCCGAGGAGCTCGGCGTGCACAAGAGCACGGCCCTGCGGCTGCTGCGCACCCTGCACGCGCACGGTTTCGTCTACCGGCAGGCCGACGGCCGCTACCGGCTGGGGGCCCGGCTCTTCGAGCTGGCCGCCGAGGCCGTGGAGGGCCTCGACGTCCGCGGGATCGCCCACCCGCACCTCGTCGAGCTGGCTCGGGCCACCGGGCACACGGTCCACCTCGCCCTGCACCAGGACGACGAGGTGCTCTACGTCGACAAGGTCGACAGCCGCCGTCCGGTCCGGATGTACTCCCGCATCGGCAGGCCGGTCGCGCTCACCGTCGCCGCCGTGGCCAAGGTCCTGCTAGCCGACCTCCCCGAGGCGGAGCGGGAGGGCCTCGCGGCCCGGATCGAGTACCCCGCGTACACCCCTCGCTCGACTCCCGACGCGGCCGCGTTCCTGCGCGAGCTGGCCCTCGTACGGGAGCAGGGCTGGGCCGCCGACCTCGGCGGCCACGAGGAGTCCGTCAACTGCGTGGCCGCGCCCGTGCGCGGTCCCGACGGGCGGGCCGTGGCCGCACTGTCGGTCTCCGCCCCCGCGGTGGTCGCCGGCGCCGAGGGGCTGCTCGGACTGCTGCCCCTCGTCCTGCGCACCGCCGACACCATCAGCCGGGAGTACTCCGGCTCCGCACCCGAAGAAGAGGCCCCGCGTGACTGAGAAGACCGCCGTCCTTCCCGCCACCCACAACCCGCCGCCGGCGCGGTTCTCGCACGGCGTGCGCAAGGGGAACATCCTCCAGGTCGCCGGCCAGGTCGGCTTCCTCCCGCATGTCGAGGGGCAGCCCCCGACCCCGGCCGGCCCGACCCTGCGCGAGCAGACCCTGCAGACCCTGGAGAACGTCCGGGCCGTCCTGGAGGCCGGCGGGGCGGGCTGGGACGACGTCGTGATGATCAGGGTCTACCTCACCGACACCGGCCACTTCGCCGAGATGAACGAGCTCTACGACGCCTACTTCGACGCGCAGGGCCTGAAGGAGGCCCCGGCCGCCCGCACCACCGTGTACGTCGGCCTGCCCGCCGGGCTGCTCGTCGAGATCGACGCGCTGGCCGTGCTGGGATGACCGCAGGGGCGCCCTCCCGGTGGGAGGGCGCCCCTCGTTCACCCGGCCCGGACTCCTAGACGCAGTACTGCGCCTGCTTGCCGATCGAGCGGTACATGCAGTCCGCGTTCTCCAACAGTTGGAGCACCGCGTCCCGGTTGCGCGCCGTCTCGCGGTCGATCACCTCGTCGGGCGGGTAGAAGCCGCCCCCGCCGCCGGTGTCGGACGGGTACATCTCGAAGGTGTAGGCGAAGATCTTCTGGTTGCCCCACAGCCAGTCGTCGATCGTCCCGTCCGTGATGTACAGGTCGCTCGACTGCTCCGGCGTGTAGCCGTTGCTGCGCGCCATGCTCGTGCCGATGGTCTTGTACACGGCGAGGTCGTCGGCGGTCAGGCCCGGAGCCGTGTCGTTGTACGTCCACCCGAACGGCCACAGCACCAGCTCGCTGTACGTGTGGAAGTCGATGGCGGCGGTGATCTGCTGCTTGCCGCCGACCACGCGGCTGCGGACGAAGTCCGCGACCACCTTCACCTCGGGGGCCGACTCGGCGGCCGCGCCCCGGTAGGTCTCGGAGCTCTTGCTGCTGCTGGATCCGCCGCAGCAGCCCCACTTGTAGTTCCAGTTCCGGTTCTGGTCGGTGCCGACGTAGGAGGAGCCGGAATTGGGCTGCCGGTTCTTGCGCCACGAGCGGTACGAGCCGGTCGCGATGTCGTACTCGCCGCCGTCCGGGTTGACGTCCGGCACGATCCAGATCTCGCGCGCGTTGACCATGTTGGTGACCCGCGTGTCGGTGCCGTACTTGGAGCCGAACTCCTTGAGCAGGTAGAGCGCCATCTCGACGGTCAGGTGCTCCCGGGCGTGCTGGTGGTGCGTGAAGAGCACCTCGGGCTCGTTCTCGTCGGTGGCGACGTTGTCGCTGATCTTGATCGCGATGATGTCCCGACCCTGGTACGACTTCCCGATCACCTTCTTGCTCATGATCGAGGGGTATTGGGCGATCCGCTGGTCGATCTCGGCGTTCGCCTCGGCGTAGTTGTGGTACAGCGAGTCCTTGGACGGGAAGTCCATCGGGCTCGCCGCCACGCCGCGCTCGGAGCGGTCCGGCGGCCCGGGCAGGGCGACCAACGTGTAGCCGAGCGCCCGCAGGGTCTTGGCCTGGAGCGGATCGGCGCTGACGACGACCGAGCGGGCGTCGACCTCGTCGATCGAAACGCCCGTGCGGAGCAGGGCCGTGCGCTCGGCGGCGGTGGACGGGCCCTGGATCTCGTACTGGGCGATCGCCTCGTCCTGGGTGGCGGTGGACGGTGTGGGCGGTGGGGCCGCCGTCGCGCTCATGCCGTAGGCGGGTGCGCCGAGCGCGAGAGCGAGCAGGGCCGCCGTGACGGCGGCCCTGTGTCGGGTGTGGAGCCGCATGCGTTCTCCTGGGTGGGAGTGTGGGGGTAGCCGTGCGGACGCGCACAGCGTGCTCTTGTGGCATGTTCGGGTCAAGACCCGCCCTGCACTTATCAGACACGCGGCCGGGTCTGCCGTACGGCCACCCCCACAGGTACCGCCTACGGGAGGCTGTGGACCTTCGGACCCACCGCGTTGGACCAAGCACCACCCGCCTTGGCGTCCCAGTTGGTCGACCAGGTCATCGCCCCGCGCAGGCCCGGGTAGGTCTTCGAGGGCTTGAAGGAACCGCAGTTCGTGCCCCGGGCCAGGCAGTCCAGCGCGTTGTTGACGACGGTCGGCGAGACGTACCCGCTGCCCGCGCCGCTCGGCGAGGCCGGAACGCCGATGCCCACCTGCGAGGGGTCGAGGCCGCCCTCCAGCTGGATGCAGGCCAGCGCGGTGAGGAAGTCGACCGAGCCCTGGGAGTAGACCTTGCCGTCGCAGCCGTTCATCGAGCCGCTGTTGTAGTACTGCATGTTGACGACGGTGAGGATGTCCTTGATGTTCAGCGCCGTCTTGAAGTAGCCGCCCGCCGTCGACTGCATGTCGATGGTCTGCGGGGCCATCGTGATGACCAGGGAGGGCCCCGCCTTCGCGGACAGCGCGCGCAGCGCCTGCGTCATGTAGGTCGGGTTGAGGCCGTTCTCCAGGTCGATGTCGATCCCGCTGAAGCCGTACTCCTGCATCAGCGCGTACGCCGAGTTCGCCAGGTTGGCCGCGGAGGCCGAGTCGTTCACCGAGATGGTGCCCTTCTCGCCGCCGATGGAGAGGACCACCGAGGCGCTGGCCGCCTTCTTCGCGGCGATGTCGGCCTTGAACTGCGCCACCGTGTAGCCGCCCAGGCCCGCCGAGTCGAGCGTGAAGGAGATGGCCCCAGGCGTGGCGGTGGCGTCGGCGAAGGAGACGGCGATGATGTCGTACTGGGACGGGACGTCGGAGATCTTCTGGACCGTCGCGCCGTTGTTGAAGTTCTGCCAGTAACCCGTCAGGGCATGCTTGGGCACCGACGGATTCGGGTGGGGGCTCCCGCCGCCGGTCGTGGTGCCGGTCACCGCCGCCGACTTGGGGCCCTCGCCCGCCGCGTTGTACGCGCTCACCTGGAAGGAGTACGAGGTGGCGGCGGCGAGCCCGGTGATCTGGGCGGGGGAGGCGGAGACCGTCCGGACACGGACGCCGTCCTGGTACACGTGATAACCGGTGGCCCCGCCGACCGCGTTCCACGAAAGCGTGAGCCCGTCGGCGCTCTGGCCGGAAACGGCGGGCTGCGCCGGGGCGCCGGGGACGGACGGACCGGGGTCGGTGCCGCCGCCGTCCGGGCCGAAGACGCTGAACTCGTCGGCGAAGTAAGCGGGCTGGCCGTACCAGCCGTGCGTCCAGACGGTGACCTTCGTGGTGCCGGGGCCGGTGGTGAAGGTGGTGGAGAGCTTCTGCCAACCGCCGCCCGAGCCGGGGGTCCAGGTGGACACGTCCTGGGTGCCGGTCCCGGTCGCGCCGAGGTACACGTACGAGCCCTGGACCTGCGCGCTCAGCGTGTACGTGGAGTTCGGCTTGACGGTGACGGTCTGGCTGCACAGCGCGTTGTCCTGGCCCGCCGGGGTGGCCTTGAGCGCGCCGGAACCGGTGTGGACGGGCGAGGAGACGGCGGCGCCGCTGCCCGAAGTGCAGGTCCAGTCGGCGAGGCCCGACTCGAAGCCTCCGTTGCGGGCGACGTTGACGTCGGCGGCCTGGGCGGTGCCGGTGGCGAGGGCGGTCAGGCCTCCGGCGGTGAGGGCGGCCGCGCCGATGAGGGCGAGGGAGCGTATGCGGTTCACGTGGGCTCCGTGGGGGGAGGAAGGAATGCGAAGGGGGTGGTGCAGCGGGGGTGTTGAGGAGCATGTGGGGGACCCCGCAGACCGGTGCGCCCCAAGTTGGTCCAGACCAATCCGCGTGTCAAGGTTCTTTGCAATGTGGCTTGAAGTGATCGGTCCCCCGGCCCCGGTTGCCCGGGTTTCCGGCCACCTGTGACAGGGGGTCGGCAGGCGGGAATCACCAAGGGCCTGACCTGCCACGGACGACGCGGATATGGTGCTGGGGGACGGGGGATGTGCGCCGATCGTTTGCGGTCGCGCAGGGTGCGCGCGTACGTGACGGGCGCACCGACACATGTGGCGTACGGGGTGAACAGGGGGATTCGCGTGCCGACCGCCATTGCCGTCACCAGCACCGATCTGGTGCTGCCGGCCCCTGACCGGCACACGCAGCCGGCCGTCGTGCTGCGCCCGCCGGGGCAGCTCGACCTGGAGGGCGCGCTCGCCGAGACCAGCGCCCTGCTGGAGCGCCACGGCCACCTCGTGGCCGTCGTCCCGGACTGGCTGCCGCCCGCCGCCGTCCGCCGGCTGCACACGGTGCGGGCCATCCTCGAAACCGACCGGATCGCCCTCGTCGACACCGCCCTGCCCCCGCTCGCCACCGCCCTGCTGGTACGTCAGCTGCGCCAGCTCAGCGTGTGCGACTTCAGCCCCGGTGTCGTGGCCTCCGCCGCCCGACTGCTGTCCCACTACATCCACGCGGGGGCCCTGCTCGGCTCGGTGGCCCGGCTGGACCGGGTCGCGGTGAGCCTCAAGGCCCACGCGAAGTCGTGGTCGCCGGGCGCGCAGTTCGCCGTCCTCGCCCACCCGGCCCCGCACCTGCTCAAGCTGGGCGGCTCCGGCTCGGGGACCCACCGCAGCGGCGGACTGCCGCCCGGCCCCGACTTCGCCACCCACCTCACCTTCGCCCGCGGTCAGCTCGCCTCCGACTGGGTGACGGCCGAGCTCGCCCCCGCCTGGCGGGTCCAGGGCGTGATGGAGAACCCGCTGCCGGCCGACTCGGCCGCCTGGTGGGCCACTCCCAAGCTCGTCGAGTTCGCCGCGGCCATCCCGGACCTGTCCGTGCTCTACCAACTGGTGGCATCCGTACGCCGCGAGGAGTGCCGATGGTGCGGCTTCGAGCTGATCGGCGACCGCTGCGGCTTCTGCGCCGCACCCCTCGCCGCACCCCCGCCCGCCGCGCCCGCGAGCGCTTCCGGTGCTTCCGGTGCCGGCAGCCCTTCGAGGCCTTCCAGCTCTTCCAGATCGTGACTCCGACCGGCCCGAACGAACGAAGAACGGCGAGGTAGTACGGCTCATGAACTCACGCCAGCGCCGCGGCGTCATCCTGCTGCTCCTGTCGGCCCTGTGTGCCCTCGCGGCGTTCGGCGGGGTTCTCGTGGTGATCGGCGACGTCAATTCCAAGGTCGGCTCGGAGGTCGTCGCGTACCGCGCCAAGGCCGACATCGCGCCGTACAGCCCCCTGGCGGCCGGGCAGTTCGAGGAGGTCGCCATCCCCAAGCGCTGGCTGTCCGCGACCGCCGTCACCGACCTCGGCCAGGTCAAGGACAAGATCGCCCTCACCACCCTGCGGAGGGGCTCACTGCTCCAGGCGGACATGTTCGTCGACAAACCGCAGCTCCAGCCCGGGGAGCAGGAGATCGCCATCATGATCGACGCCGCCACGGGTGTGGCCGGCAAGATCTATTCCGGGGCCAAGGTCAACATCATCGCCACCTTCAAGGGCGCCAAGGACACCGAGCCCTCCCGTTCGGTGATCATCGTGGCCAATGCCCGCGTCCTGAACGTCGGCAAGCTCACCCCCCTGGACCGGGACAGCGACAAGAAGGGCCCCGCCGAGGCCGTCCCGATCACCTTCGCCCTCAACACCAAGGACACCCAGCGCGTCGCGTACGCCGAGTCCTTCGCGGAGCACGTCCGCCTGGCCCTGGTGGCCCCCGGCACCGACTCCGCGCCCGGCGCAGCCGACCGCACGTACACCCTCGACGGGGACAAGTGAGGCCCGGATGACCACCCGAATCCTCCCCGCGGCCGGCGACCCCGACGCCGCCCGCGCCCTGTCCACCCTTCTCGGCCGGCTCCCGGGCGCCGAACCGGCCGCCCCGGTCCCCGACTCCGCCTCCCTGCTGGACACCCTGGCCCGGCTGGCCGCCGACTCCATCGACGAACTGCCCGAGGTCGTCCTCCTCCACGAGCGGATCGGCCCGCTGCCGGCACTCGACCTCATCCGCGAGGTCGCCCTTCGCTTCCCGGCGGTGGGCGTGGTCCTGGTCTCCTCCGACGCCGGCCCGGCGCTCTTCTCCGCCGCCATGGACGCGGGTGCGCGCGGCCTGGTGGGACTGCCGCTCGCCTACGAGGAGCTCGCCGCCCGCGTCCAGTCCGCCGCCCAGTGGTCCGTGGGCGTACGCCGCCACCTGGGCCGAGGGCCCGAGCTGTTGACCGGCCCCGGCGGGCGGGTGGTCACGGTCACCGGAGCCAAGGGCGGGGTGGGCACCACCTTCACGGCGGTGCAGTTCGCGCTGGCCGCCACCGCCGCCGGGCGGCGTACCGCGCTGGTCGACATGGACCTCCAGGCGGGCGACGTCGGCTCGTACCTGGACGTGCAGTTCCGGCGCTCCATCGCCGACCTCGCCGGCATCCAGGACATCTCCCCGCGCGTCCTGCAGGACGCGGTCTACGACGACCGCACCGGCCTGGCCCTGCTGCTGGCCCCGGCCGACGGCGAACGTGGCGAGGAGGTCGACGACCGGGCCGCCCGGCACGTCCTCACCGCCCTGCGCAGCCGCTACGAACTCGTCGTCGTCGACTGCGGAACACAGGTGACCGGCGCGAACGCCGCCGCCGTCGAGATGGCGGACGTGGCCGTCCTGGTCACCACCCCCGACGTGGTCGCCGTACGGGCTGCCAAGCGGATGGTCCGGATGTGGGAGCGGCTCCAGGTGCGCAAGGCCGAGGACACCGCGATGGTCGTCAACCGCTGGAGCAAGCACACCGAGATCCAGCCGCCCCTGATCGCGAAGATCACCAAGACCCGGCCGACGCGCACCCCCGTCCCGGCGGCCTTCAAGGAACTCCAGGCCGTCGTCGACGCGGGCCGGGTGCAGGACCTCGACAACCGCTCCACCGTGAAGCAGGCCCTGTGGGCGGTGGCGGGCGAACTGGGCCTGCTGGCGGCCTCGGACGCCGACACCGCAGGCCCGGGAACCCCCGGCGCGGCCCTGGCCGTACGGGCCTCCGGACCGGTGGCCCGGCTGCGGGCCGGCGACCGGGGCGCCCTCGGGCCCTGGCTGCGCCGCGGCCGGGAGGGCTGAGCGATGCCCGGCGCCCGCGGGGACCGCGGCCAGGTGGCCGTCGAGTTCGTCGGCACGGTCCCGCTGATCCTGCTGCTCGTGGCGGCGGTGTGGGAGTGCGTGCTGATCGGGTACGCGTTCTCGCTGGCGGGGAACGCAGCGGACGAGGCGGCGCGGGCGGGCGCCGTGCACGGGGGCGGGGCGTGCACGGCCGCGGCCGGCCGGCACATCAGCGGCGCCTGGGCCATGGAGGCGTCCTGCACGGAGTCGGGCGACCTCGTCAAGGCCACCGTCACGCTCCACCTCCCGGTGCTCTACCCGGGGCTGAGCATCGGTGTCCCGATCACGGGCGAGGCCGCCGCGGCCAAGGAGAGGGAGAACTGAGATGCCTCATCGGCTCGTCCCGGGCCCCGGCCGGGCTCCCGGCGTCGTCCCCGGCGCGCGCGACCGCGGCCAGGTGGCCCTGGAGTACATCGGCTTCATCCCCATCCTGCTGTTCGTGGCGTTGTGCGGGATCCAGCTCGGCTGGGTCGCGTATGTCCACGAGCAGGCGGACACGGCCGCCCGTACCGCGGCGCGCGTGGAGGCCCGCAACGGCCGCGGCGGCGAAGCCGCCGGGCAAGCGGCCGTCAAGGGGGGCCTGCATCCGGACGTGGTCGTGTCCAAGTCGGATGACGCGGTCACCGCCACCGTGACCATCACCGTCAAGTCCATCGTCCCCGGGCTCGCCCTGGACCCGGCGAAGGCCACGGCCGTCATGCCGAACGACGACCCGGAGGTGACCGGACCATGAGCCTGCGCGCCCGCGTCAACACCCCCGACGACCGCCACGGTCCGCGCGAGGACGGCCGGCTGGTCTCCTCGTACCGCGCGAAGCTGCTGGAGGAGATCGACCTCGCCGAGATGTCCGCGCTCGCGCCCGCCGAGCGCCGGGCGCGGCTGGAGCGCGTCCTCGGGCACATCATCAGCCGCGAGGGCCCGGTCCTGTCCACCGTCGAACGGGCCCAGCTGATCCGCCGGGTCGTGGACGAGGCGCTCGGCCTCGGTGTGCTCGAACCGCTCCTCGAAGACCCCTCGATCTCCGAGATCATGGTCAACGGCCCGGACCAGATCTTCGTGGAGCGCGCCGGCCGCGTCGAGCAGCTCCCGCTGCGCTTCGCCTCGCACGAACAGCTGATGCAGACCATCGAGCGCATCGTCTCCACCGTCAACCGCCGCGTGGACGAGGCCAACCCGATGGTCGACGCCCGCCTGCCCAGCGGCGAGCGCGTCAACGTGATCATCCCGCCGCTCTCGCTGACCGGGGCCACGCTCACGATCCGCCGCTTCCCGCGTGCGTTCACCCTCCACGAGCTGATCGCCCTCGGCTCGCTCGACGAGCAGATGCTGCTGCTGCTGTCGGGGCTGGTCCAGGCGAAGATGAACGTGATCGTCTCCGGGGCCACCGGCACGGGCAAGACCACCCTCCTCAACGCCCTGTCCGGCCTGATCCCCGAGGGCGAGCGGATCATCACCATCGAGGACTCGGCCGAGCTCCAGCTCCAGCAGGCCCACGTCATCCGCCTCGAATCGCGCCCGGCCAACGTGGAGGGCAAGGGCCGGATCACCATCCGCGACCTGGTCCGCAACTCCCTGCGCATGCGCCCGGACCGCATCATCGTCGGCGAGGTCCGCGGCGGTGAGACCCTCGACATGCTCCAGGCGATGTCGACCGGCCACGACGGCTCCCTGGCCACCGTCCACGCCAACAGCGCCGAGGACGCCCTGATGCGCCTGCAGACCCTGGCGTCGATGTCCGAGGTGGAAGTGCCCTTCGAGGCGCTCCAGGACCAGATCAACAGCGCCGTGAACGTGGTCGTCCAGCTCACCCGCTTCGGCGACGGCTCCCGCCGCATCACGGAGATGGCGATCCTCGACTCGCACGGCCGCGAACCCTTCCGGCTCACCACCGTGTGCCGCTTCGCGGCCCAGCCGATGGCCGCCGACGGCCGCGTCCACGGCCGCTTCGAATACCACCCGCTGCCACGCCGGATCGCGGACCGCCTCTACATGAACAACCAGCCGATCCCGCAGGCCTTCGGGGTCGCCCTGTCGGACGACGCACTCGCCACCCGCATCACCCGGACCGTCCTGTGAACCCACTCATCCTCCTCACCCTCGGCGCCGCCCTGCTGGCCTGCGTGCTCGTCGTCGCCGGCGTCCACGCGTACGCCGCCGGCCGGGCCCAGCGCGCCGCCCTCGTCGAACGCCTCTCCCAGGAGGGCGCGCCCCCGCCGGCCGGCCGCCGACGCCGCTTCACGGGCGTGGACCGCCGACTGCGCCGGACCGCGCTGGGCCGCCGGATCGAGGTGAAGCTCGCGGTGACGGGCCTCGACCTGACCCCGGGCGAGTTCTTCGTCTACATGCTGGCCTCCGTGGCCGGGACCTGGCTGATCGCGGCGAGCTTCCTGGCGCCCTTCTTCGGCCCCGTGGCCGGGCTGATCGGCCTGTGGGCCGCCAACGCCTTCCTCAACTGGCAGCGGGCCCGGCGTACCGAGCGCTTCATCAACCAGCTCCCCGAGCTCGCCCGGATCCTCGCCAACGCCACCCAGGCCGGCCTGGCCCTGCGCACGGCCATCGCCATGGCGGCGGAGGAACTGGAGGCCCCCGCGGGCGAGGAGCTATCCCGGGTCGCCGACCGCCTGGCCGTCGGGCACTCGATCGAGGAGTCGCTGGGCGAGATCGCCGAGCGGCTCCCCTCGCGCGAGCTGGTCGTCCTGGTCTCCACCCTGGTCCTGTCCGCACGGGCCGGCGGAGCGCTCGTGGGCAGTCTGCGCAATCTGACGGTGACGCTGGAGCAGCGCAAGGAGACCCGGCGCGAGATCCGTACCCAGCTCTCCCAGGTGACCGTGACCGCCTACCTGGTGCCGGCGATCGGGCTCGGATCGCTGCTGCTGGTCAACCTGATGATGCCGGGCGCGCTGGACCGGATGACCGGCGCGTTCATCGGCCAGACGGCCGTGCTCGTCGCGCTCGGCCTCTTCACGCTCGGCTTCGTCCTCATCCGCCGCCTGTCGAAGATCGATGTGTGAGGGCCGGTCATGACTGCTCTGCTGCTCGCGCTCGCGGCCGCGGTGTCGATCCTCGGCGTCTTCCACGGCGTCCGCCTCTACCGCGCCGACGTGAAACTCCCCTCCGACCTGGCCCTCGCCCTGGAAGTCGGCGCCACCCGCACGACGGCGGTCGGCTCCGCCGTCGACCGGATGGGCATCAGGTGGGCGCCGCTGGTGCTGCGCCTGATGGGCCCGAACCGGGTGGCGCGCAAACGCCGCCAGATCGACATGGCGGGCAACCCGGCCGGCCTGACCATCGACCGCTACGCGGCCCGCCGTGCGGTCTACGGCTTCCTGGGCGCCCTCGGCGCCTTCGCGATGCTGATCAACGGCCGGCTCGTACCGGCGCTGCTGATGGTGGCCTTCGGCCTGTTCTGGATCGAGGTCGGCCTGTGGTCGGCGATCCGGGTCCGCCGCGACCACATCGAGCGGACGCTGCCCGACTTCCTCGACGTGCTGGCGGTGGTGGTGAGCGCGGGGCTCGGCTTCCGGCAGGCGCTGGAGCGGGTGGCCGGCAAGTACGAGGGCCCGTGGTCGGACGAGATCCGCATCACGCTCCAGCAGATGGACATGGGCGTCAGCCGCCGCCAGGCCTTCGACGAGCTGCGGCGGCGCAACGACTCCGAGCAGGTGGCCCAGTTCGTCACCGCGCTCCAGCAGGGCGAGGAGCTGGGCTCCCCGATCGTGGAGACACTGATCGCCATCGCGGAGGACATGCGCCGTACGGACGCCCAGAACGCGCGGCGGCGGGCGGCCCGGGCCGTGCCGAAAGCCACCTTCGCGGTCACCATGTTCATGCTGCCGGGGACGCTGATCCTGCTGGTGTGCGGGTTCGTGTACGGCGCGAACGTCGACTTCGGCGCGATGCTCGGAGGCGGATGAGCCATGGCGGTACTGGACATCGCGGCCGGGGCGTTCGGCCGGCACCGGTCGGAGACGGCGACGGCCGTGCGGGCCGGGGCGGCCGCGGCGACGGCGACGGCCACGGGGGCCGGGGGAGCGGCGGAGGCTCCGGCTCCGGCCCTTCAGGCGGGGGCGCTCCAGGCGCTGTGCCGCCAGGTCTTCGCCTTCCGGATGGTGATGATCGGCCTGGGGGCGCCACTGGCCCTGGGGCGCACGGCCCCCAGTGGCCCGACGTACCTCGTCGGCGGCGCGATCCTGCTCACCTTCATGCTCTCGTACGTCCTGTTCCGCGACTGGGAGCGGTTCGGGCCGCTGCTGCTGCGCCACCGGTGGCTGCTGGCGGCCGACATGGCGTTCAACGCCCTGCTCCTGGCCACGGCCACCCCCGAGTCCCCGCTCGGCTTCGTCTCCCTGTGCACCCCGCTGCTGGCCGGACTGGTCTACGGCTGGCGGGGCTCGGCGGTCTACGCGGCCCTGCAGGCGGCCCTGGTGGCGGCGTCGGGCGGTGCCTTGTCCCTGGCCGGCCTCTGCCTTCTGGCGGGCGCGGCCGGTTCCTGCCTGCGGGACCTGCTGTTCCGCTTCGGGGCGGCGAGCCGGGCCCTCACCGAGACACGGGCCCGCCTGGCGGTGGCCGAGGCGGTCCGGGCCGAACGGGACCACCTGGCCCGCGAGATGCACGACTCGGTGGCGAAGACCCTGCACGGCCTGGCGCTGGCCGCGGACGCCCTCGCGCGGACGACGGAGCCTGAGGCCGTCCGCCGCCAGGCGGCATTCCTGGCGGGCGCGGCCCGCCTCGCGGTCGCGGAGTCCCGGGAGCTCCTGACCGACCTGCGGCGCGATGCGGACGCGCCGGGCGTCTCCCTGCTGGGCGAGCTGCGCGGGATGACCGCCCCCGGTGTGGAACTGCGCACGAGCGGAACCCTGCCGCCGGTCCCGGCCGCGGTGGCCCGCCACCTCTTGGCGGTGGCCTCGGAGGCCCTGGAGAACGCCCGCCGCCACGCCGGAGCCTCGGCCGTGACGGTCACGGCCGGGGTGGAGGGGGCCCACCTCACGCTCACCGTCGAGGACGACGGCCGCGGCCTGCCGGACACCGCCCCCGACCTCCCGGCCCTGCACCGCGCCGGCCGCTTCGGCCTGGTCGGCATGGCGGAGCGCGCGGCGGCCATCGGGGCCCGCCTGCGCATCGGCCCCCGCCCGGCCGGCCCCGGCACCGAGGTGCGTCTGGAGCTCCCGCTCGCGGCCCTGACCGGGGAGGAGGCCCCGTGATGCCGCTCCGCGTCCTGATCGCCGACGACAACCCGGTCGTCCGCGCCGGCCTCACGGCCCTCCTGGCCACCACCGGTACCGTCGAGGTCGTCGCCCAGGCGGCGGACGGCCGCGAGGCCCTCAGCCTGACCAGGCACCACGCCCCCGACGTGATCCTGCTGGACGTCCGCATGCCCGGCGTCGACGGCATCTCGGCCCTGCCGCACCTGGTCCAGCTGGCGCCGGTGCTGATGCTGACGTACAGCCAGGAGGCGCAGATAGTCCGCGAAGCCCTGCTCCTGGGCGCGGGCGGCTACCTGGTCCACGGCGAGTTCACGGCCGACGACCTGCTCCGAGCGGTCCACGACGTCCGCGAGGGCCGCGCCCACTTCACCCCGACGGCGGCCACGGCCCTCCTCGCGGAACTCCGCACCTCTTCGCAACCGCAACGAACTGTGGCACAGTCTTCTGAGCGGCTGCACAACTTGACTCTGTTCGGGCTGAGTTCGCGGGAGGTGGAGATCATGGATCTGATCGCGTCCGGGATGAGCAACCAGCAGATCGCGGCGGCGTGCTTCATCAGCGAGAAGACGGTCAAGAACCACATCAACCGCATCTTCGCGAAGCTCCAGAGCACCACCCGCAGCGAGGCCATAGCCCGATGGCTGGGAACCGCCCGTCCAGGGGTGACCGGCCATGGGTAGACGGAGTGCGCAGTGGGTCCGTAATTGGGCCCCGGGACCCTTGGTGATGACTCGTCACTCGCCGTACGGTCCGCAAACCAGCACCGTCACCGGCCCGGGAGGAAACCCCCATGCTGCAGAACACCCTGGCAAGGCTGCGGAACCGCCACACCCCCCGCCACACGGGGGACCGCGGCCAGACGGCCTTCGAATACCTCGGCATCATCCTGGTGGTGGTGGTCATCATCGGCGCCATCGTCGGCACGGGCATCGGCCAGACCATTACGGCGAAGATCACGAGCCAGATCGGCGCGATCACGGCCGGCAAGTGACAGGGAAAGACGCCCCAGGTGACCGAGGGCAGGCTTTCCCCGCCTACATCGTGGTCGTGGCGGGCCTGCTCTTTGCCGCCCTGGTCTTCTTCGTCGTCGGCATGGCCGGCATTACCCGTAGCAACGCGCAGGGAGCGGCTGATGCAGCGGCGCTGGCAGCAGCCGGTGAAGCAAGGGACGACCTGTTTCTCGGGCTCGACTTGCTTGACCTGAAGCCCTCGGACTGGGAAAAGGTCGTCGGCGGCGATCTGCTCAATGCGGACGGGGCTTGTGGGAGGGCCGCCGAGTTCGCCGCACTGAACGATGCCAGCGTTACCTGCTCGGCGCCCCTGCCTGAAGTCACTGTCGAAGTGACAACCAAACAAGCAGTCGGGAACTCGGTTGTCCCTGCCAGCGGGGACCTGCACGGCAGGGCCACGGCCACGGCCCGCATCGAACCGCGATGCTCGCTCCGCTCCGCCCCGATGCCTGCTCCGACACCTCCTCCGACGCCCACACCCACACCAACCCCGGCGCCGTCAGCCGAGGCGAGGAACGTGACCTTCGTGTGCAGCGGGAAGCCCTTCACGTTGGATCCGTCGAAGCCGGGCGGCTTGTCCCAACTGGCGAGGAAGCTGTTCACCGTACGACTGGTCGACTGACAATGAGCGAGAGACAAGGAACCTGCATAGATGAGCATTCGGCACACGGTGAAAGCCCGCGGGGGAGCGGCCGTAGCTTTTGCGGCGGTCCTCGCCCTTGCATTGGCCGGGTGCGGCGGTGGCGATGACGGTAAGTCGAAGGAGCCGCGGCAGTCGACTGCAGCCAGTGCCCAAGGTAGTGCTCCGCAGACGCCTGCGACCGGCGGCACTGCCAGTCCGACGCCGACGCAGGTGCTGGCCATGGCCAATGGCGAGGACGGCATGGTGATGACCATCAATGCGGCTGCCCGTGACGCGGGCGGATTCCTGACGATCAGCGGCCAGTTCAAGAACGGTGGCAGCGCGGACTACACGAAGACGCCTGCCTGGAGGGGCAACGAGCTCACTCAGAGCGGAACCTCGATCGCTGGAGTCACCGTGACCGACAAGGCAGGTAAGAAGAGGTACTACGTGCTGCGGGATACAGACGGCAGGTGCCTGTGCACCACGGGGATCGCGCTGATCGAGCATGGTGCCGTGGTTCCGTTCTTCGCGCAGTTCCCGGCACCGCCTGCGAGCACAACCGAGGTTGAGATCAGTCTGCCGACCTTCGCCACGGCGACCGTCAAAATCTCCGGGTGACCCCATGACACAACGCCACCGCACCACCGCTGCGACGGTAGTCGTCGGGCTCGTCATCGCCGGGGGTCACTTCCTCGGCGCGGGCAGCGCGTACGCCGACGACGTCAAGCCGTCCGTGCCGCCCGGCACCGAGCCCTCGGCCGCGGCGCCCGTGCCGATCGACTCCAATGCGCCCGGGCTGAAGATCCCCCAGGGGGGGACCCTGGCACCCGTCAAGGTGCTGGACATCGCCGAGGTCGTCGAAGACCTGGGCGGGGAGCAGCGGCGGCAGGAGACCAACCAGACGGTCATGATGGCGCTGCAGTCCGAGGTGCTGTTCCCCGAGAACAGCGCGGTCTTCAACGCGCAGGCCGCCGCACGGATACAGGCCATCGCCAACGAGATCAACACCCAGAAGGCCACTCGCATCCGGGTCTTCGGGTTCACCGACGACCAGGGCAGCTACGAGCACGGCAAGGAGCTGTCCAAGCAGCGCGCCGACGCCGTGCAGGCCGAGCTGGCCAAGACCGTGACCAACCCCGGTGTCATCTACGACGTCCGGGGTTACAGCGAGGACTACCCGATCGCCGACAACAGCACCGAGGAAGGCCGCAAGAAGAACCGCCGCGTCGAGATCACCTTCCCCCGCAGCGTCGGCAACTAGGCCCCGGCTCCGGTTTCCACCGCGGCGCCCGCCCCGGCCCCCGCCCCCGCCGCCGCCGTCAGGACGGACGCCGCCGCGCGGGCCCGGTGGGCCGGTTCGGGGCCGGGGGTGAGGGCGGCCACCGCCGTCGCGCCCTCGACCAGGATCAGCAACTGGTCCGCCAGGTCGGGCCGGTCCGGGCCGGCCAGGTCGGCCAGCAGGGTCCGCAGCTCCGCCTTGTGGCGGCGCACGACGTCCAGGACGCCGGCGGGGCCGGTGCCCAGCTCCCCGTAAACGTTCAGGAACGCGCAGCCCCGGAAGTCCGGCTCCGCGAACCACCCCGCCAGCCAGTCGAAGACGGCTCCGACCGGGTCGTCCGCGCCCGCCGCCACCGCCTCGCGCAGGCTGTTCATCCAGCGCCGGTCGCGCCGGTCCAGGTAGGCCGCGACCAGCGATTCCTTGGCCGGGAAGAGCGTGTAGAGCCGTTTGAGCGGGACGCCCGACTCCGTGCGGATGCGGTCCATGCCGACGGCCTGGATGCCCTCCGCGTAGAACAGCGCCTCCGCCGTGTCCAGCAGCCGGGTGCGGGCCTCTTCGTCGTCCATGCGGGGAGCGTAGCCCAGAACCGCTTGCGTAGAGAACGCTCGTTCTCTACGGTTCGAGAACGTTCGTTCTCTTCACCGAGCTTCGAGAGGTACCGCCATGGCCGTGCCCGTACGCCCGCCCCTGCCCCCCTTCACCGAGGAGTCCGCCACCGCGAAGGTGCAGGCGGCCGAGGATGCCTGGAACTCCCGCGACCCCGAACGCGTGGCCCTCGCGTACACCGAGGACTCCGTGTGGCGCAACCGCGACCGCTTCCTCACCGGCCGCGCCGAGATCCGGGAGTTCCTCGCGGAGAAGTGGGAGCGCGAACGCGACTACCGCCTGCGCAAGGAACTCTGGGCGTACACCGGCAACCGCATCTCCGTCCGCTTCGAGTACGAGTGGCACGACGACGCCGGGCAGTGGTGGCGCAGCCATGGCAACGAACAGTGGGAGTTCGACGACAACGGCCTGATGCGCCGCCGCGAGGCCAGCATCAACGACGTCCCCATCGCGGAATCCGAGCGCCGCCTCCACCGCCCCACCCCGTGAGGCGCCCTTCGTCGTGAGGCCTCTTCGTCCCTCAGGCTCTCGTCGCTCCCAGGCCGACCAGAGCACGCGTGACCAGGTCTGCCTGGTGGGTGGTGCCCAGGAGGTTGGGGTGGAGCAGGGTGCAGGCCTCGCCGGATGAAGGGATCGCCCGGCAGAGAACGGACGGCTCATCGCTCTGGCTTCCCGGGCCCGTCAGCTCGTCCTTGATGCCGTACATCCAGCGCTGCTCACCGCTCGCACACACTCCGTGCCCGGCGCTGGAGGTGTACGTGTCCACGTAGGCCGCGCCCGCCTTGCGGGCCTGCTCGCGCAGGACGGTGTTCACCCGCCGCTCCGTGCTGTCCAGCCATGGGAGGTCGCCCTTGGTGGCGGTGCCGAACTGCTGCCACGAGCCCCAGCGGCAGCCGGCACTGTCATCGACGAGGGCCGGATACCCGACCAGTGCGACCCTGGCCCGCGGTGCGCGGGCCCGGATGGCCTGCATGAGGGTCGCCAAGTCGGCCTCCAGCGAGGCGAATCTGCCGTTCAGGGCGGCGGCCCCCGCCCCCGTGGTGTAGTGCGAGGTGCACGGCTTGCCCATGCCGAAGGCGGCGACGCCCTGCGCGACGCACTGCTCCACGATCTCCTTGAAGCCGACCGAGTTGCCCCCGATGCCGACCGTGACCAGGTCGGTGGCGGCCGAAAGCGCGTTGATCTGGGCCGGTTTGGCGGGCCAACCGCCGGGTGGCGGCACCGAGGGCGGCCCGGTCATGTCGGTCTGCCGCTCCAGCAGGCCCGCTCTGACCTCGGCGGCGGAGCAGGTCACATCGGTGAGGCGCACCCGCAGCTGCCGTGCGGCCTGCTGCGGGTAGCTCAGGGCGGAGCGCCCGCAGCCGTCGTCCGTCGACCACGGTCGGACGAAGGCGCCCGAGCTGTACGAGTCCCCCATGGCGACCCAGTTGAGAGCCTCGGGCGGGGAAGCGGCCGCCGCGGGGCTCGATGCAGCCGTGGTGGAAGTGGCGACGGAGAGGGTGGCGAGTGTGGTCGCGGCGGCGAGCGCCAGCCGGGTACGGGTGGTGGACATGGCGGTGTCCTCTGGCTCGGGCGCCCGAGGCTCGTCCCCCACCGGCGCGTTTCACCAAAAGTAACCGGAGTCCTCACCGAGAGTAATCGCTCGATCGGGTGATCCCGACCCTCGTCCCCACTGCGATCGGGCCCGTCCCCGGCCGCAGTCCGCCCAGCGTCACCGTTCGTGGTGCGCCCGCGTGATCAGGTCGGTGGCGACCTCCAGCGCCGCCAGCCGGGTCTCCTCCGGGTCGCCCTCCACGTGCTGGAGGAACATCATCCCCGCGTGCAGCGTGAACAGGGCGCTGACGCAGCGCACCTGGTCCACCGTCGGGGCGCCCTCCGTGCGCAGCAGGTCGACCAGGGTGAAGAGCCGGCGCTTGACCGTCTCGCCGATGGTCAGCTCCCGCATCGTCGCCTGGTTCTCCTGCATGAAGCGGTACAGCGGGGCGCCCGCCACCATCGCCTCGCTGTAGCGCCGCAACACCTCGCGCTTCGTCTCCAGCGTCCGCGGCTGCCCCTTCGCCCACTCGATCAGCTCGTCGATGGGGCGCGTCAGGTCTTCGAAGACGCTGATGATGATGTCTTCCTTGCTCTTGAAGTGGTAGTACAGCGCCGCCTTCGTGACCTCCAGCCGCTCCGCGATCTCCCTCAGCGAGGTCTTCTCGTACCCCTGCTCGGCGAAGAGCTCCAGTGCGACGTCCTGGATGCGCTGACGCGTGTTGCCACGACGCGCCTGCGGACTGCTGCTGGACATGGCTCTCCCCAATTACTTACTTGACGCCCGGCTAGTGACGGGTCTACCTTCCCCAGTGTAGTGAACTAGCCGGGCGGCAAGTAAGTGCCCGGGAGCGGGTGCAACGGGGAGTGGACATGGTCGATATCACCAAGGCGGCGCAGACCTCGGAGGAGGTGAAGCCGCGCAGCGTCCGTGTGGTCCTCATGGCGCTCATGATCGCCATGCTGCTGGCCATGCTGGACAACATGATCATCGGTACGGCGATGCCCACCATCGTCGGCGAGCTCGGCGGGCTTGAGCACCTCTCCTGGGTGGTCACGGCGTACACGCTGGCCACCGCGGCCTCCACCCCCATCTGGGGCAAGATCGGCGACATGTACGGGCGGAAGGGCTCCTTCCTCACCTCCATCGTGATCTTCCTCATCGGCTCCGCCCTCAGCGGCATGGCCCAGGACATGGGCCAGCTGATCGGCTTCCGCGCCATCCAGGGCCTCGGTGCCGGCGGTCTGATGGTCGGCGTCATGGCGATCATCGGCGATCTGATCCCGCCCCGCGAACGCGGCAAGTACCAGGGCATGATGGCCGGCGTGATGGCCCTCGCCATGATCGGCGGCCCGTTGGTCGGCGGCACCATCACCGACCACATGGGCTGGCGCTGGTCCTTCTACATCAACCTCCCCCTGGGCGCCGTCGCCCTCGCGATGGTCACCGCCGTCCTCCACCTGCCGAAGAAGACAGGACAGGGGGAAGGGCGGAGGATCGACTACCTGGGCGCGGCCCTGCTGACCGTCGCCATCACCTCGACCGTGCTCGTCACCACCTGGGGCGGCACCGAGTACGCCTGGGGCTCCGGTGAGATCGTCGGCCTGATCATCCTCGGCCTGCTGTCGATCGCCGCGTTCCTCTTCGTCGAGACCAAGGCCGCCGAGCCGGTCATCCCGCTGCACATCTTCCGCAGCCGCAACTTCACGCTCATGTCGGTGATCGGCTTCCTCGTCGGCTTCGCGATGTTCGGCGGCGTGCTCTACCTGCCGCTGTTCCAGCAGGCGGTCCAGGGCGCCTCCGCCACCAACTCCGGCCTCCTGCTCCTGCCGATGCTGCTCTCGATGATGGTCGTCTCCCTGATCGCGGGCCGGGTCACCACCAGCAGCGGCAAGTACAAGATGTTCCCGATCATCGGCGGCGCGCTCATGGTCGTCGGCCTCTTCCTGCTCGCCCAGATGGACACCGGTACCAGCCGCCTGGTCTCGGGCGTCTACATGGCCGTCCTCGGCGCCGGGCTCGGCTTCCTGATGCAGATCACCATGCTCGTCGCGCAGAACAGCGTCGACATGAAGGACATGGGCGTCGCGTCCTCCTCGGCCACCCTCTTCCGTACGCTCGGCGGCTCCTTCGGCGTGGCCCTCATGGGTTCGCTGTTCACCAGCCGGGTCACGGAGACCATGGGCGAGCGCCTCGGCCCGGACGCGGCCGGCGCCGCGGGCTCCGCCCAGCTCGACGCGGCCAGCCTGGCGAAGCTGCCGGAAGCGGTCCGCGACGCCTATCAGCACGCGGTCGCCGCCGGTACGCACTCCGCGTTCCTGCTCGGCGCGTTCATCGCCGTACTGGGCTTCGCGGCGGCCTGGTTCGTCAAGGAGGTCCCGCTCCGGGGCGCGGGTCCGCAGGCCGGCGGCGCGGGCGCGGACAAGGCGGCCCAGGCTGCACAGGAGTCCATCTCGCACTGAGCGGGCGCGACCGGCCGGCGCGAGCGGCCAACAGAACGACCGGCCACCAGAACGACCGGCCGACAAAACCAGCGGCCCCGGCGGACGGCAATCGTCCGCCGGGGCCGCGGCATGTCCGGGAGTTGACGGCCGCTCAGGGTCCTCCGGCGAACTCGGGACCAAATCGGTGCGATCAAGGACCAAGGTCCTATTGCCTGAAATCCGGCAGAAATCGGTGGGAACCCTTCCACCTCGCCACACGTCCTGAACGGGAGAGTGATCGCGAAGGCGGAGGGGAGTGGACCGTCCATGGGCTTCATGGCGCGCACCGACCGGCAGGGCCTGCGGACCAGGATGGCCGTCGCGGCCTCGGCCGCCGCCGTGGCGGCGACGATAGGAGGAGTCACCACCCTGGTGGCGTCGGGCGGTCCCGCCCAGGGCGGCGCCGCGAGCGGCAGGCAGGTGTCACCGCCTCAGGGCGCCCCGGCGCAGCAGGATCCCGTACACGGCGGCGCCCCGCCGGAGGCACGCATACCCGACGGCATAGCCCACGCGTCGGAGAGCGGCGGCAGCGCCGTCAACATCACCATCGACGACGGCCCCGACCCTGCCTGGACCCCCCGGATACTCGACGTCCTGGGGAAGCACGACGTCAAGGCGACCTTCTGCATGGTCGGACCGCGGGCCGCGGCCCACCCCGACCTGGTCAAGCAGGTCGTGGCGGGCGGCCACCGGCTCTGCGACCACACCGTGGACCACGACACCGCCATGGCCAAGAAGCCGGCCGCCTACCAGGAGAAGCAGATCCTCGACGCGAAGAAGATGATCGAGGACGCGGCGGGCGGCGCGGCCGAGGTGGAGTACTACCGGGCCCCCGGGGGCGCGTTCACGCCCGACAGCCGCCGCACGGCCGCCGCGCACGGCATGCGTCCGCTCGGCTGGAACGTCGACACCAAGGACTTCCAGAAGCCCGGCGTCGCCGCCATCGTCAACACCGTCAAGAAGGAGCTGGGCAACGGCCCCACGGTCCTCTTCCACGACGGCGGCGGCAACCGCGGGCAGACCGTCGAAGCCCTCGACCAGGTCCTGTCCTGGCTGCGGGAGCAGGACCGGCCCACCGGATTCCCCGTCCGGACCACCCCGTAGGCCTCCACAGGTCGGTCGTCTGACACGCCGCCCGGCGGCGAACGGGTGAGGATCGACGCCCCGGCGCCGCCCGCGGTGTTCCCTGGTCGCACCCGCACCACCCGTACGACCGGCCAGGAGGCCTCCGTGATCGCGCCGAGCAAGCTGTCCGACCCCGCCGTCAGGGCTTTCGTCACCGCCGTCAACGCGCACGACCAGGCGGCCTTCACGCAGTTGCTGACAGCCGACGCGAGCATGTCCGACGACGGCTCCGACCGCGACCTCGCCGAGTGGACCGACAAGGAGATCTGGTCCTCCAACGGCCACATGGACGTCGTCTCCGAGTCCGACGGCGGCCACCGCCTCATCGTCGACTACCGCAACGACACCTGGGGCGAGATGCGCACCGCATGGCGGTTCACGGTCACCGGCGAGGGGCGCATCAGCCGCTTCGAGACCGGTCAGGCCTGAGCCGCCTCCCCGGCCGCCGCCCCCGCGCCCGGACCGCGCGCGATCCGCAGGACCGCCGCCGTCAGGGGCACGTTCTCCGGGGCCGCCCCGCCCGGGAAGCCGAAGCGGCGGCGCGTGTACCCGTAGGCGAGGCCGGTCGCCGGATCCGCCCAGCCCAGCCCGCCGGCCGCGCCGCTGTGCCCGAACGCCCGCGGGCCCACCGCGGGCTGCTGCTCGAAGCCCAGCCCGAAGTGGTCCGGCTCCGCGGTGACCCGGTCCTCGCCCGGGGTGTGCAGCCTCGCGAACTCGGCCGCCGTCTCCGGCTCCAGCAGCGGAGCCCGGCCGTCCACCTCGCCGATCGCCGCCGCGTACAGCCGGGCCACCCCGCGCGCCGTGCCGATGCCGCCGGCCGAGGCCGGGCCCAGCGCCTTCACCTTCGGGTGGTTGGCGTACACCACCAGGTCCATCGGCTGCTTCCCGTGTGCGTTGAAAGCCACCGGCAGCAGCTCCGGGACCTGCGCCCCGCCCGCCTGCGCGGCCGCCAGCTGCTCGGGCGTCGGGAGCATGTCCAGCACCGGCTTCCACCGCCCCTCCAGCGCGCTCGGCAGCCCCATGTAGAGATCCAGGCCGTACGGCGCCCGGATCCGCTCCTCGTACACCTGGGGCAGGGACCGGCCGGTCGCCCGCCGCACCAGCTCGCCGGTCAGCGCGCCGATCACGAAGGCGTGGTACCCGTACGCCGTCCCGGGCTCCCAGTACGGCTTCTGCCCGGCCAGCCGCGCCGCGATCAGCGCGTCGTCCGCGATCTCCTCGTAGTCGAAGCCCTCGGGGGTGCTGAGCAGGCCGGCCTGGTGGGACACCAGCTGGCGTACGGTCAGCCGCTCCTTGCCGCCGCCGGTGAACTCCGGCCAGTACGCCGACACCGGCCGCTCCAGGTCGAGTACGCCGTCCTGCACGAGCAGCGCCACCACCAGGTAGGCGGCGCCCTTGGTGATCGAGTAGACGCCGGTCAGCGTGTCGGCTCCGGTGTCCTCGCCCGCCCACAGGTCGACCACCCGACGGCCGTCGTGGTGCACCGCCAGCTGCGCCTCGGGGGAGTGCGCCTCCGCTGCGACGAAGGCCTCGAACTCCTCCCGTACGGACTCCCAGCCCGCTGCCACCGTGCCGTTCACCTTCGCGCCCATCGGGCCCCCTGTCGCCGTACTCCGTCGGTTCGGCACGCACAACGGGAGATGATCATGGAATATTCCGGTGCCGGCTCCCGTACGGGTGAAAGCCCGCCCGGTGTCGTTCCAGCCCGCGGGGGCTCCCGTTGGACCGGACATGAAGCGCACCCGCATTGCCGCTCTCGCCCTCGCCGCGTCCGCGGCGGCCCTCGCACCCGCCTTCGGCCAGGGCGCCGCCACCGCCGCCGAGGGGAGCTACCTCCAGGACCCGGCCGGCGGCGAGAAGACGATGAAGTCGCTGTGGACCAAGGACGAAATGCACAGGGTGGAGGGGCAGCTGCGCTTCTACCCCGGCATCCAGTACAAGACGGTCGCCCGCCACGGCCCCGCGGCCGCATCGGACTTCCCGCACCAGGCCCCCGACCCGAAGTCACTCGCCTGGCTGCCCTCGTTCGATTTCGGGTGGGCGGTGTCGGACTCGACCGTGGTGAAGAAGGCGGTGACCACCAAGGAGGGAACCCACCCGATCGTCGTGCACGCCGTCCTGCGTGCGGCGGACCGGGCCAAGGTGGTCGAGGTGCGCCAAGAGCTGAAGGACCAGTCCGCGACCGGACGCGCCAAGGTGCCCGGCGGCAAGCGGGTCGCCTGCGACACGGGTGAGTACACGGTGGAATGGTCGGTCACGCGCTCGGGCTACGGGACGCTGACGGGCTCGCTGCGCTGGGACTCCAGCTGCGAGCAGCACCGGACGGCCTTCGCGGCGGAGCACGGTCCGCAGTAGCGGTGAAGAGGGGCCCGCGGGCCGGCGAGGAGAAAGCCGGCGGGAGGGGGCCCCGGGGGAGAGGGGCCGGCCGCCCCTGCGCCTTGTGGGCACTCGGCGGGGCGACTGGACCGCGGCCTTGGATCAAGAGCCGTGGACCATCATGCCGCATGGGATGGGATGCGACGGGGGACGAAAGTCCCGTGTTCGATGGGCTGTTCGGCGGAGCGGGCGGTGTTCCGCGCGCCCGCTCAGTGCTTGCGTCCGGCCTCGTTCGCCTTCGAGGCGATGTCCTCCAGGACGCTCTTCGCGTCACCGTTCGGCTCCACCGCGCGGCCGATGTTGCGCTTGATGGTGTCGCTGACCGTCACCCACGAGGGGTCGTTCACCGGGTAGAGCTGCGCACCGCGCAGGGCGGTCAGGAACTGCGTGTCGGTGCTGTCGATGCCGCCGTCCAGGGTCCGGGAGGCGGAGACGGTGGAGGGCAGCAGGTGGTAGCGGCCTGCGAAGTCCGACATGTTCTTGTCCTGGTAGACGAAGTCCAGGAACTTGCCGATCTCCTTGCCCTTGTCGTTCTGCTTGAACGCCATCATCCAGTCGGCCACGCCCACGGTCGGCGGGATCTCCCCGGAGCCGAGCGAGTCCGCCACCGGCATGGACACCGTGCCCACGCTGATGCCCTTCGCGCGCGCCTCGTGGACGAGCGAGGGGTAGCCGTTGACCATGCCGACCTCGCCGCGTACGAACGCCGCGAACGCGTCGGCCCGGTTGAGCTGGGACGGCGTGACCGGTCCCGTCAGGCCGGGGGTCACCAGGTTGTCCTTGACCCAGCGGAAGGTCTGGATGTTCTGGTCGGAGGCCAGGCTGTAGTTGCCGCTGCTGTCGGCGTAGCCGCCGCCGTTGCTCAGCTCCCAGATCAGCGCCTCGGCGTGCGCCTCCTCCGGCCCCAGCGGGAGGGCGTACGGGAACTTCACGCCCTTGTCCTTGAGGGCCTTGGCGGCGGACTTCAGCTCGGACCAGGTCTTGGGCGGGTTGCTGATGCCCGCCTTCGTGAACAGGCTCTCGTTGTAGAAGAGGAGGCGGCTGCTCGCCACCCAGGGCAGGCCGTAGAGGGTGTTGCCGATGGAGCCGGCCTCGGCGAGCGGCTGGAGGAAGTTCGCCTCGGCGGTGATGGAGAGGAGTTCCTCCGCGGAATAGAGCTTTCCCTGCGCCGCGAAGTCGGAGTAGGAACCCATGAGGGCCATGTCCGGCGCGTTTCCGGCCTTGACCATGCGGGTGACCTCGCGGTCGATGTCGGCCCACGGCAGGAGCTGCACCTCGACCTTGATGCCGGGGTTGGCCTTGGTGAAATCAGCCGTCACCTTGTCCCAATAGGCCTTGGAGCTGGTGGCTTGGCTGTCGCCGTACTCCGCGGCCACCAGGCGCAACGTACCGCTGTCGCCTGCACCGTCGCCCGAACCGCTGCATCCGGCCAGTGGGATCAGCAGACCGAGTACGACCGCGGTCGCGGCCGTGCCGAAGATTCTTCGTCGCACGGGTGTATTCCCCTGAATTTCTTTTGAGTCCCGTTACTACTTATGAGTTGCTCCGGGCTGGGGTGTCCCTCCGTGGCCCGTTGGCCGGAATTCTCTCCTGAAGCGGGGCGATTGATTCCATTGGGTCGGTACTTGTGGTCAATGCTCCAAGTGCGGCATTTCCGGCTGGTGTTTTCCCCTAGCTGATCCACAAATCGGACGCGCGTAGACATGCTGAAACGCCCGTTTCACGCGGAGGTGCGCTCTGCGACGGGTGGGACGGTGCGAGGAGGGGGCCGGTACGGGTGCGGCGGGCTCTCAGGGCGTGAAGTCGCCCGCGTACGGATCGGGCTCGCCGGTCTCCGGGTTGCGGCCCTCCTGCCAGCGGCGCTGGGCCTTGCGCCAGTGGACGAAGCTGAGGTGGCCCCCGTCCCAGAAGGTGATGCTGACCGGGCTCACGTCGAACTCGTCCGAGCAGAGCCGGTAGAGGAACTCGGTCATGCCGTACGGATACACGGCGAAGGAGTCGGCGGTGTGCCGGCCGACCACCAGGACGGGCCAGCGGTCCGGATCGGGGTCGTTCGTGAGCCAGCAGAGGATGTCGGCTCCGCCGGTGACACCCCAGGCGATGATCGACTCGGGGTCCAGGTCGAAGGCGGCCCGGCCGCCCTCCGCCTCCCAGGTGAGGCGGGCGTTCTCGGTCTCCTCGGCCATCTCGGCGGGATCCCACTGGAGTCCGGGCTTGGGCAGCGGCAGCAGGATGCTGGCCTCGCCGTTGATGGAGCCCGCGCCGAAGCGGCCCATGAAGGCGACGTAGTCGGACGGGAAGCGGGTGCGCCAGACGGCCTCGGCGGCCTGCCAGTCGATGTCCTCGTCGGCGCCGTGCGTCGCCGGCATGATCTGCTCCAGCGCCTTGACCCGCGCGTTCTCCGTCATGCCGCTCCCCTGACACCCCAGCCCAACCGCCCCAACCTACCGCCGTGTCCGCGCACGGCCTAGCCGCGGCTGAGACGCTCCGGGCGGCCCGGCCCCGCGATGTGCAGGCGGGACCCGGTCCGCAGCCCCCACGCGGCCATGGCGCCCGCCTCCGCCTCCAGGACGTGCCGGGAGCGCAGCCGGGGCAGCCCGAGCCGGCCCGGGACCATGGTGGTCAGCGCGATCACCTCCAGCCGCCGGTCCAGGTACGCCACGTCGATCGCGAACCGCATCCGGAAGGTGTGCACGTTCCCGGCGGGCGTGAGCAGCAGGGCGCCGGTGATCCCGTCGCGCCCGAGCAGCCCGCGGGTCCGGGCCCGGTAGGAGGCGGCCACCTCCAGCGGGATCGCATCCCCGGTCCCGTCGACGCGCAGCACCGCCTCGCCGTCCCTCCACCCCTTGGCCATGCGGGCAGCGTAGGGCCATTGGGTCTCCGGGCCCATGCCGCCCGCGCCACCGCGGCCTACCGTCGGCGGATGGGCCTGGTCGTGATCATCCTTGCCGCGGGCTACGGCGTGGCCGCCGGGCTGCTGCTGCCGCGCGCCGCCTACCGGCTCTCCGTGGCGCCGGGGGAGCCCTGGCGGGAGCGGTGCCCGCGGGAGCACCCCCTCGCGGGCTGGCTCGGCCCGCCGCGCTGCCGCGCGGGCGGCGCCGGGGAGCGGCATGCGTACGGGCCCGGGGCCGCGCCGGTCGCGGCGCTCAGCGGCGCGGTGTGCGGGCTGCTCGGTGCCGCCGCCGGGGGGCGGCCCGAGGCGGTGGTGTTCGCCGGGGTGGCGCCCGTACTCGTCCTGCTCGGGCTGGTCGACCTCGCCGTGCACCGGCTGCCCGACGTCCTGACCCTGCCCCTGGCGGCCCTCACGGCCGCCGGCCTCGGGGCCGCCGCCCTGCTGCCCGGCGCCGCCGGGTCCTGGCGGCACGCCCTGACCGGCGGGGTCGCGCTCGCCGCCGCGTACCTGGTGCTGTTCCTGATCAACCCCGCCGGGATGGGCTTCGGCGACGTCAAGCTGGCGCTCGCCCTCGGGGTCACTCTTGGGTGGTACGGCTGGGGGGTATGGGCCGCGGGGGCCTTCCTCGGCTTCCTCTACGGGGCCCTGTACGGCCTCGGCCTTGTGCTGAAGGGCCCCGGAGGAGCGAAAAAGGGCTTCGCGTTCGGTCCGTTCATGGCGGCCGGAGCCCTCACCGGAGTGCTGCTGGGTGGTTTCGGAGCGTAATCATCGCGCGCCGATGCACGCAGCAGGCTTTACGAAGGGTTATGGTGGAACCCCCCCCTCGGGCCGGTCCGTATCCCCCCCACGGACCGGCCCGTTTTCCGTTTCGCCCCATCCCCTCCGGCGGCCGCGCAAAAACGCAGGTCAGCCGCGCTGGGCCCAGATGTTGGTGCCGGGGGTGGAGACGGCGAAGGAGTCGATCTCCTTCAGCTCCTCCTCCGACAGCGGCGCGCCGGCCAGGGCCGCGATGTTCTCCTCCAGCTGCGCCACGCTCGACGCGCCGATCAGCGCCGAGGTCATCCGCTCGTCGCGCAGCACCCAGCTGAGCGCCAGCTGCGCCAGCGACTGACCGCGCCGGGCCGCGATCTCGTTGAGCCCGTGCAGCCGCCGCCGCACGTCCTCCGAGAGCAGGTCCGGGTTCAGGGACTTGCCCTGGGCGGCCCGCGAGCCCTCCGGGATGCCCTGGAGGTACTTGCCGGTCAGCAGCCCCTGCGCGAGCGGGGCGAAGGAGATGCAGCCCATGCCGGCCTCCTCCAGGGTGTTCAGCAGCGCGTCCTCCTCCGTCCAGCGGTTGATCATGGAGTACGAGGGCTGGTGGATCAGCGGGCGCACCCCCGCCTCGCGCAGGATGCCCGCCGCCTCGGCCGTCTGCTCCGCGGTGTACGAGGAGATGCCCACGTAGAGCGCCTTGCCCTGCTGGACCGCGGACACGAGGGCGCCCATGGTCTCCTCCAGCGGGGTCTCCGGGTCGAAGCGGTGCGAGTAGAAGATGTCGACGTAGTCCACGCCCATCCGCTTCAGCGAGGCGTCGAGCGAGCTCATCAGGTACTTGCGGCTGCCCCACTCGCCGTACGGGCCCTCGTGCATGAGGTAGCCGGCCTTGGTGGAGATGATCAGCTGGTCCCGGTAGGACGCGAAGTCCTGCGCGAAGATCTTGCCGAAGTTGAGCTCGGCCGAGCCGGGCGGCGGGCCGTAGTTGTTCGCCAGGTCGAAGTGGGTCACGCCCAGGTCGAAGGCCCGGCGCAGAATGGCGCGCTGGGTCTCCAGGGACCTGTCGTCGCCGAAGTTGTGCCAGAGGCCGAGGGAGATGGCGGGGAGCTTGAGGCCGCTGCGTCCGGTGCGACGGTACTGCATGGAGTCGTACCGTGAGGGCTCTGCCCGATAGGGATTGTTATCAGTCACGTTGTCCTCCCTATCACGGACTTGTGACGTACCGAGTTGGGTACCCGATCCCGCCGCGCAGTAATGTGGCGGCCTCGGGGGTAGGGACCGCATTTCGCACGGGGGCATTGCACGGAGGGGCTGGAAGATCGTGAAGCTGCGCGACCTGGTGTACAGGCTCTACGCACGCCGGGTGGAAGGTCGCCTCGACCATGACGCGTCGCCCAAGCACATCGGCGTGATCCTGGACGGGAACCGGCGCTGGGCGAAGGCGTCCGGAGGTACGACGGAGCAGGGCCACCAGGCGGGGGCCGACAAGATCTCCGAGATGCTGGGCTGGTGCACCGAGACCGACGTCGAGGTCGTCACCCTGTGGATGCTGTCCACCGACAACCTGGACCGGCCGGAGGTCGAGCTCCGCCCGCTGCTCAACATCATCGAGAACACGGTCCGGGGCCTGGCCGCGGACGGCCGCTGGCGCGTCCACCACGTCGGCAACCTCGACATCCTCCCCGACCGGACGCAGTCCGTGCTCAAGGAGGCCGAGCAGGCCACGCACGACGTCGACGGCATACTGGTCAACGTCGCCGTCGGCTACGGAGGCCGCCAGGAGATCGCCGACGCCGTCCGCTCGCTGCTGCTGGAGCACGCGGAGAAGGGCACCTCCTTCGAGGAGCTCGCCAACATCCTGGACATCGACCACATCGCCGAGCACCTCTACACCCGCGGCCAGCCCGACCCGGACCTGGTGATCCGCACGAGCGGCGAACAGCGGCTGTCCGGATTCATGCTGTGGCAGAGCGCCCATTCCGAGTACTACTTCTGCGAGGTCTTCTGGCCGGCCTTCCGCAAGGTCGACTTCCTGCGGGCCCTGCGCGACTACGCCGCCCGCCACCGGCGCTACGGCACCTGAGGCCTGACGCCCCCTCGCACCCCCGGCCCGTACACGGCGCGCCCCGGACCTCCGTCCG